>CAYXQU010000015.1:11848-16193 GCA_964467305.1 uncultured Eubacteriales bacterium | reverse complement strand
GTACGGGGTGCCGGGCTCATGGTGGGCTGCTCTCTGTCGGTGCCCTTGGCCGCACAGATCGCGGAGGTCCTGCTGCGAGAGAAGGTCGTCGTGAATCACATCGGGGCGGATATTTTGCGTTTCTTGCCTCCACTCGTGTGTGGAACCGCCGAGATTGATACACTTCTCGAGAAACTCGAGGCGGCGATAGAGGAGGTGTGCGCGTGATCGCAGACGCCCTGAAGGGGCGCGACCTGCTTTCGCTGGCAGACCTCACGCTTGCCGAACTCACACACGTGCTCGATGTCGCGGACTACCAGAAGCGCATGTGGGCCATGGGGAAGCGCACGAGCCCGCTGGCCGGCAAGTCAGTTGCCATCATCTTGCAGAAGCCGTCGATGCGCACTCGGATCTCATTCGAGGTGGCCTGCGCGCGGCTGGGTGCCCACCCCGTCATCATGAGTGGGGCCGACGGGGCGTTCTCGCGCGGTGAGACCGTCTACGACACGACCAAGGTCATGGAACGCTACGTGGACGCGATCGTCATCAGGACCTTCGAGCAGTCGCTTGTTGAACAGATGGCGAAGATCGCCTCGGTTCCGGTGATCAATGCGCTCACCGACGACCATCACCCGTGCCAGGGACTGGCCGACCTGCTCACCATCCGAGAGCACCTGAGGCGTCTTGCCGGCGTGCGCCTCGCGTATGTGGGAGATGGCAACAACATGGCCCATACCTACCTGCTGGGCGGCGCGCTCGTGGGCATGGATGTCACGGTGGCGACGCCCCCCGGCTACGCGCCGAAGCCAAGCGTGGTCAGCCATGCGAGATCGCTGGCAGGGCTGTCGGGCGGCTCAGTGTCACTTCTGGAGTCCGCGCGAGAAGCGGTGTCGGGTGCCGATGTCGTGATCACCGACACCTGGGCCTCGATGGGGCAAGAAGCCGAGCATGATGCGCGCATCAGCGAGTTCGAGCCTTATCAGGTGGACGGTGAACTGATGAGCCACGCAGCGCAGGGCGCGCTGTTCATGCACTGCCTGCCGGCGCACCGCGGCGAAGAGGTGACCGACGAGGTCATGGACGGGCCCTCCTCGGTCATCTTCGACGAAGCCGAGAACAGACTGCACGCCCAAAAGGCGCTGTTGTCGCTCGTCATGGGATAGCAAGCGGCCAGGGAAGAGGAATAGCGATGAGGAAGCGCCAGGAGCGACAAGACGCCATCCGCAAGGTGGTACGTGCCGAGCGGGTGCGCACACAGCGCGCGCTGGTCGACAGGCTCAAAGAGGCCGGATACGAGTGCACGCAGGCCACCGTCTCGCGCGATATCACCGAGATGGGACTGCGCAAGCTGCCTGAGGGTGTCTACGTTCTGGCCGAAGACCTGCACCTTCAGCGCATGGTTCGCGACCTCGTGAAGGACGTGGGACGCTCTGCCAACCTCGTGCTGGTGAAGGCGCAGTCGGGCACGGCGCCGGGCGTCGCCGCAGCACTCGACGCCGCTGAGCTTGAGGGCATCTTGGGCAGCGTCTCGGGTGATGACACGATTCTCGTCGTGATGGTGGATGAACCCGCGGGCGAGATGCTCGTTGAGACCCTCGATAAGTTCCGAGGAGCCTGAACGGCGGATCCGCGCCGCTTCATTGCGGGTGACAAGATCTCAGTGTAACCGGTGGGTGGAACCCGTCCGGTCAGAACCGAAAGGAACGGTATGTCGCGAGAGAAGTGCGTCCTTGCATACTCGGGAGGACTCGACACCTCGGTCGCCATCAGGTGGATCGAGGAGAACTACGACATGGACGTCGTCGCACTGGCGATCGATGTGGGCCAGGAGCGGCAGGATCTTGAGTTCGTTCGCACGAAGGCGCTGGGAATCGGTGCGGTCGAATCGGTGGTCAAGGACGTCCGTGAGGAGTATGTCGAGGAGTTCATCTCTCGCGCGTTGTGGGCCAACGCGCTGTACGAGAACAAGTACCCGCTCGTGAGCGCGATGTCGCGCCCCATCATCGTGAAGCACCTCGTTGAAGAGGCGCATCGCTGCCGCGCGAAGTACATCGCGCACGGCTGCACCGGCAAGGGTAACGATCAGGTTCGCTTCGAGGTGGGCATCGCCGCGCTCGATCCCGACATCGAGGTGCTCGCGCCGGTGCGCGAGTGGGATCTCAAGACGCGCGAGCAGGAGATGGACTGGGCTGCGGAGCGTGGGATACCTGTGCCCACCACCAAGGACAACCCGTACTCGATCGACGACAACCTGTGGGGCCGTGCCATCGAGTGTGGCGTCCTCGAGGACCCGTGGGTCGAGCCACCGGCGGACATCTACACGCTGACCAACGATGCTCGCGGCGAGTCCTGCGGTGAGCCCGAGTACGTGGTGATCAGCTTCGAGCAGGGGCTGCCTGTCGCACTCGACGGCGAACTGTGCTCGTTCCAGTCGATCATCGAGCGCATGAACGACGTGGCCGGCCGTCACGGGTTCGGCCGCATCGATATGATCGAGAACCGCCTGATCGGTGTGAAGTCCCGCGAGATCTACGAGGTCCCCGGTGCGCTGACGCTCATCACCGCGCATAAGGCGCTTGAGGACCTGTGCCTGGAGCGCGAGGTCCTGCACTACAAGTTGGGCATCGAGCAGAAGTGGGCCGAACTCGTCTACAACGGCATGTGGTTCTCGCCGCTCAAAGAGGCGCTCGACGGTTTCATCGAGACCACCCAGAAGCTCGTCACCGGCGACGTGCGCCTGCGCTTCTTCAAGGGTTCGTGCGTCCCGGTGGGTCGTCGCAGCCCGTATTCGCTGTACGACTACAACCTGGCGACCTACGATGAGGCTGACTCGTTCGACCACAAGGCGGCCAAGGGCTTCATCGATCTGCACGGTCTCCCCACCAAGGTGTGGGCGCGCCAGCGCCGCAAGGTGGGCAAGGAAGGCGAGGTCTAAGCGACCATGTACGGCATCGGAGCTGTCGAACTGCTCATCTTGATCGCGGTTGCGGTCGTGTTGTTCGGCGCGCCCGTGCTCACGTTCATCATGGGCTACTCGATGGGCAAGAAAAGCACCGAACCGCAGCAGACCGCGAGCGACTCCGATTCGCCCGAACCGGGTCCTTCCGCCGAAGAGTAGAGGCGTTCACGCATGACTGACACCAAGACCCCGTGGGGCGGACGCTTCGAGCGATCGCCTGGCAGGTTTCTCACTGAGTTCGGTGCCTCGCTGCCGGTGGACCGGCGCATGTGGGCCGAGGATATCCGTGGCTCGATCGCGCATGCACGCATGCTCGCACAGCAGGGCATCATCACTGAGTCAGACGCGGACGCCATCGAGGCGGGTCTCTCGGAGATATTCCGCGAGATCAAGGCTGGCGATTTCGTGTGGGACATCGCCGATGAGGATGTCCACATGGCGATCGAACGGGTGCTCACCGAGCGCATCGGTCCGGCCGGCGCGCGGCTGCACACCGCACGCAGTCGCAACGACCAGGTCGCCACCGACACCCGCGTGCACCTCAAGACGCGCCTGACCGATCTCGCCTTCCGCATGCAGTGCGTGAGGCGGGCGCTTGTCGGCTTGGCGCAGAAGCACCCCGACGCCGTCATGCCCGGCTACACCCACCTTCAGAAGGCGCAGCCGGTGCTCTTCAGCCACCACATGCTCGCGTACGCGTGGATGCTGACGCGGGACTTCACGCGCGTGCGCCATGCCCATGAGTCGGCGGATGTCTTGCCGCTGGGAAGCGCGGCGCTCGCGGGCACCACGTTCCCGCTCGATCGCGACTACGTGGCCAGCCGCTTGGGCTTCTCGGCACTCAGTCACAATTCGATGGATGCGGTCAGCGACCGGGACTTCCTGCTCGATGCCGCGTACGCAGCTGCGGTGGCCCAAGTGCATCTCTCCCGCCTCGCCGAGGAACTCATCATCTGGTCTACCGAGGAGTTCGGCTTCATCACGATGGACGACGAGTTCTCGACCGGATCATCGATCATGCCGCAGAAGAAGAACCCTGACTTCGCCGAACTCGTGCGCGGCAAGACCGGGCGGGTCATCGGTGATCTGACATCGCTGCTCGTGACGCTCAAGGGACTCCCGCTCGCGTACAACAAGGACATGCAGGAGGACAAGGAGTGCGTCTTTGACGCGCTCGACACCATCGCCGACTCGATGCGTGCGATGAGTGGCATGCTCGACACGCTCACCGTCAACGTCGACCGGATGCGCGCCGGAGCGCTTGGCGGCTTCATGGCGGCCACGGATCTCGCGGACTACCTGGTGGGCCAGGGCGTGCCGTTCCGTGAGGCCCACGAGGTCGTGGGGCGGCTTGTGCTCGAGTGCGAACGCTCAGGCCGCACGCTGCAAAGCCTCTCGGCTCAGGAG
>CAYXQU010000015.1:0-11838 GCA_964467305.1 uncultured Eubacteriales bacterium | reverse complement strand
CAGGAGTATGCGGCGCACGACCGCCGTTTCGGTGCAGACGTGCTCGACGCCGTGGATATCGACCGGGTGGTCGCCCGGCGCGTGAGCCACGGTGGCACCGGGCACGAGGCGGTGGCTACTCAGCTGCAGCAGCAGCTCGATGTGCTCGCCGCGGACGAGGCGTGGCTCGAGAGCCTCGCCGAATAGACGCACGGGCGCTACAGGAGTCCGAACCCGACCAAGCTGCCCAAGTGGTACGCCAACACCGCCGAGAAGACCGCGCCTGCGAACAGCGAGACCATGACCATCGCCCGCTGGTGGCGCGCATGCCAGATGATCGCAGTCACCAAGAAGATCGTGAAGATCTTGAACGCCACCGCAGCCATTGGGTGGGTGTCGAACAAGGCGGCCAGCAGAGGGTTGCCTTCGGCGGCGATGCCGTGGGTGATCTCCAGGTAGGTGAGCGCCCCATCGGCGAGCGACATCAGGTTGACCAGCGCGAGCACGAGAAACAACGTCCACTCGCTATCCCGAAGCGTGCCCAGCAGCAAGTGGCGCTTGCGCCTGTCGAACCCGGTCCGGCGGTCCAAGAAGCGGTACTTGCGCACCCGCCTGCGGTCAGTCTGTGACCGGCGCTGGTTGTTGTCAGTCCCGTCCATGCCACCCACCAATCGCCGAGATAGTACCATGGGTATCGTGAAATCGCTGGTCAACGCGTGCATTCCCCACCCGAAGGTCTGGAGCGAGTTCGTTGCCATCTGTGCCCCTGGAGCCAAAGTGGTTCGATCGAGATCCTGCGGCGGTGGCCCGCGATCTCCTTGGTTGCCTGCTGGTCTCCCAGCGCGAAGGCGCGCGTGTGGGCGGCGTGATCGTCGAGACCGAGGCGTATCTGGGTGCGCACGATCCGGGCTCCCACGCCGCGACGCGCGGTATGACCCAGAGGAACAGGGTCATGTACGGTCCTGCGGGGACGCTGTATGTCTACATGAGCTACGGCATCCATCACCTGCTCAACATCGTGTGCGGGCCTGACGGAGAGGCCGGGGCCGTCCTCATCCGGGCACTGCAGCCAACCCAAGGCCTGGAGACCATGAGAATGCGCAGGGGCAACGCACAAGACCGCGACCTGTGCCGCGGTCCTGGCCGCCTCACGCAGGCACTCGCGGTCGACCTGCACGACAACGATACCGTCCTCGGCACGCGGGGCTTGTGGGTGTACGATGCTGTCCGGCTGGGCGAAGAACAGGTGGCTCGATCGGGCCGGATCGGGCTGTCCGCGGGCCATGAAGAGGAGCTGCGGTTCTACGTGATCGGAAGCGGGCATGTGTCGAGTGGCACTCCGGGGCCGGTTCGCAGGACGCGCGCGAAAGACAGGGGAGAGGTCGCATGCGACTGATCGACATCTATGAGACGTGTGTACGGCTGGGCCGGGAACGCGATGCGCGCGATGAAACCGTCATCGATGCGATGCTGGCCGATGCTGCCAAAGAGTTCGGCAAGCTCGACGACGAAGACAAGCCCTTCTTCGATTCAGAGCGACTGAAGAACCCCTACTCGGATACAAGGATCTGCGCTGGTGATGCACAGACCGAGATCCGTGGCATGCTCGTGGGCGTCGACATGGAGACATCCGAGGTGCTGCTGGCCGACCGGCTCCGCGAAAAGGGGATTCCCATCGACTTGATCCTCGCGCATCACCCTGAAGGTCCCGGATATGCGAACCTGCACGAGGTCATGTACATGCAAGCCGACCTGTGGGCCGCACAGGGGGTCTCGATCGCTGCGGGCGATGCGCTGATCGCACCCCGAGCTGCCGAGATAAGGCGTGCGATAGCGCCCGTGAACCACTACCGTGCGATCCAGGCCGCAGAGGTACTCGGGTTCGCTTCGATGTCGTGCCACACGCCAGCGGACAACTGCGTCAACGCGTTCGTGCAGCAGCTGATCGACACCGAGGCACCTCGCACTCTCTCCGACCTCGTGAAGCTGCTCAGAACCGTGCCAGAGTACGCGGACGGCGCCAAGAAGGGCTACGGTCCGCAGCTCATCGTGGGCGAGGGCACTGCCAGAGTCGGACGGGTCGTAGTGGATATGACCGGCGGAACCGAAGGGCCCACCGATGCGCTGGACAGGCTCTCTGCAGCCGGTGTCGGCACTCTGGTCGGCATGCACTACTCCGAGGAGCACCGCAAGCGTGCCGAGTCACTGAAGCTCAATCTCGTGCTGGCGGGGCACATCTCCAGCGACGTGCTGGGCATGAACCTCGTGCTCGACGAGATTGAGAAGCTCGGGCCGCTTGAGATCGTCTGCGTCAGCGGGATGGTGCGCGTCAAGCGCTCCTGAGGTCGCGCCGGTCTGAGCCGCAGGCGAGAGTTGCCGAGGTAGCCTCAGGGTGTTGGCGAAGTCTCGTTCCCGGGATCTTCGGGTTTCGGAGTGACGGGGGGATCCTCGGGCGTCGGTGGCTTTGGTTCCTCCGGCTTGGGGCCCTTCGAGACCACAAGCACCACCTTCAGACCCTTGACCTTCTGGCTGATGACGGTTCCCTCGGGTTTGTCGGAGTACTTCTCCTCGACGGTGTAGCTGTAGCCGCCCAGCTTCTTGATCGCCTTCTCGAGGGTGAGGCCGGTGAGCTTGGGTGGCTTGCTCATGGGGATGTGGAACTTGCCCGGGGTGTACTTGGGCGCCGAGGCTGTCTTGAAGTCCTTGACGGGGAGACCTTTGTGGGCCTTCTTCATGAAGGTGGCCCAGATGGGTGCGGCGACCGTGCCGCCGAACGCTCGCGAGCCGTTGACGTAGATCGTCCGCTCCTTGGGGTAGCCCACCCACACAGCGGTGGCAAGCTGCGGCGTGTATCCCACGAACCACACATCGCGGTGATCCTGGCTGGTTCCCGTCTTGCCGGCAGCGGGCCTTCCTATGCGTGCTCGGGTTCCGGTTCCGCCGGAGATGACGCCTTTGAGCACCTTCGTGGACGCCCAGGCGACCTGCTTGCTGATCGCGCGCTTACCCTTCTTCTTGGCCTTGTAGATCGTCTCGCCTCGCTGGTCGACGACCTCGGTGATGACCACGGGGTCGTGGTGGACACCACCCGTGGCCAGCGTCCCGTAGGCGGAGGCCATCTCGAGCGGCGAGACGTTGAGCGTGCCAAGCGAGATCGACGGGTAGTTGGGGATCTTGGTCTCGATCCCCATCTTCTTGGCGGTCTTGGCGATCTTCTTGGCACCGATCTCCCACGCGACGCGCGCGAAGACGGTGTTGACCGATGCCGTTGTGGCGCTGGCCAGGCTCATCATGCCGCGGCCCCGGCCCTCGCTGTTCGACACGACCCAGGGCTTCGGCTTGGTCTTGATGAACGCGGGTGACGAGGAGTCCACGACAAACGACGGGGGCATGCCCTCATCGATCGCCGTGACCAGTACGAAGCTCTTGAAGGCAGAGCCAGCCTGCCTCTTGCCCTGCGTCGCCAGGTTGAACTTGCGTTTGCGGTAGTTGCGGCCTCCCACGAGCGCTTTGACGTGTCCGGTCTGCGGCTCGATGCTCACCAAAGCGGCCTCAGGGCCCGAGGGTAGCCGGTCTTTCACGGCCTTCTCGGCGGCTTTCTGGAGCTTGGTGTCGAGCGTCGTGCGCACGGTCAGGCCACCCTTGAACACCACTGCGGGACTGAACTTGCGCTGGAGTTCCTTCTTCACGTGCGCCACGAAGTAGTGAGCCGAGTAGATGCCGTCATCGGGGTCACTCGCGCGCTTGAGCTTGATCTCCTCGGCGATTGCCTCGTCGTACTGGGCCTTGTCGATGTATCCGTTCGTGAGCATGCGCGAGAGCACCTCGTTGCGGCGCTTGATCGCGCCTTCGAGGTTGTTCCACGGGTCGAGTCTGCTGGGCTGCTGAGGGAGTCCGGCCAGCAGCGCCGCTTGCGACAGCGACAGCTTCTTGGCGGTCTTGCCGAAGTACGTCCTCGATGCCGCCTGGGCACCGTAGGCGCCGTCACCGAAGTACACGGCGTTGAGATACATCTCGAGGATCTCCTGCTTGTCGTAGCGCTTCTCGAGCTCCATGGCGAGATACGCTTCGCGGACCTTGCGCGCCAGCGATATCTCGGTCCGTTCATCAAGCAGGATGGTGTTGCGGATGTACTGCTGCGTGATAGTCGACGCGCCCTCCTCGCCGAACCCTTCGGTCAGGTTGACGACCACAGCTCGGCCAAGGCCCACGATGTCGACACCATCATGCTTGTAGAACCGTTCGTCCTCGACGGCCACGATCGCATCGGGCAGATACTCCGACATGTCCTCGATCGGGATGACTTCTCGGTTCTCGAGATAGAGTCTGGCGAGCAGCTTGCCGTCCGCCGAGTAGATCTTGGTCGCCTGCGCGACTTCGAACGCTCCGGGGGCATCAGGGTCGGGGAGATCGTCGAGCCATCCGCTCACGACCGATGCGGTGCCGGCTGCACCCACGGCACCCACCAAGAAGAGCGCGGCGACGAGCACCCCGACGATGACCAGGGAGACCTTGAGAGCGCGGCCACTGTGGTGCCGGCGACGGTTTCTCGTACGTCGGGCGGTCATACTCCTCCGATGATGGGTACCCTTGCGTGATGTTACATTGTGCCGTATCACGGCGAAAGTCGTGCCACTCCATACCGAATCGTCACCCAGACGTTCCCCTTCGAAAGCAGGTCCTTCATCCATGAACGGCTCTCAGGCGTTCCCATCGGCTACGGCCGCCGTCGAACTGCTCGCACCCGCCGGCAGCGTCGAGGCGTTGCGCGCCGCGATCGCAGGCGGTGCCGACGCGGTGTACCTGGGCCTCGACCGCCTCAATGCGCGGCGCTCCGCCGAGAACTTCACCCTCGAGACACTCGCCGAAGCATGCACCTACGCGCACCTGCGCGGCGTGCGGGTCTATCTGACGATGAACGTGCTCATCTTGCCCTCCGAGATCGAGGGGGCCATGGAGACCATCGCCGACGCGTGGGTTGCCGGGATCGACGCGGTGATCGTGCAGGACCTGGGACTGCTTCGTGTCGTGCGCGAGGCTCTGCCAGCGGTCAGGATACATGCCTCGACGCAGCTCAACACCCACTCGTCTGACTCCGCACTGGTTCTTGCCCGTCGCTCCGTATCGCGCGTGACGCTCGCGCGCGAGACCTCGATTCCCCAGATCGCTGCCATCTCGAAGGCCGCAGCGGCGGTGGGCGCAGAGGTCGAGTCCTTCGTGCATGGTGCGATCTGCGTATGCTACTCGGGACAGTGTCTGCTGTCCTCGCTCATCGGGGGTCGCTCGGCGAACCGGGGAACGTGCGCGCAGCCCTGTCGCCTCACCTACGAGCTGGTCGATGAGAAGAACAAGGTGCAGGCCGCGCCCGGCGCCCACCTGCTGTCTCCCAAAGACCTTGCGGGTATCTCGGTGCTGGATCGTCTGGTGGAATCGGGGGTCGCGGCACTCAAGATCGAGGGTCGCATGAAGAGCGCCGAGTACGTCGCACTGGTCACCGGCGTGTACCGCAAGGCACTCGACAGGGCGCGTGCCCAAAGCGGCGAGTACCACGTGCGCGACGGCGAGCTGCAGACGCTGAACGAGGCGTTCAGCCGTGGCTTCTCGGCGGCCTACCTGGTAGGCGAGCGGGGCAACGAGATGATGAGCTACACGCGTCCCAACAACCGCGGTGTGGCCATCGGGCGCATCGCCCGAGTCGAGGGTTCGCGGGCAGTGCTCGCTGCCGATACCGCGATCGACGCCAACGACACCATCGAAGTATGGACTTCGCGCGGACGCTTCGCTCAGACGCTCGGCAAGATCCTCGTCGACGGCAAGCCGGCACGAGTCGCCCCGGCCGGCAGCCGAATCGAGTTCACGCTCGAAGGCGCGGCCCACACCGGCGACAGGGTGTTCCGGGTCCGCAACGCCGCTTTGTCCGATGCCGCTGCGCGCACCTTCGCTGAGTCCTCGACCGTGGCTTCGGTCCCGGTGGACATCCACGTGCGGGTGGTGGTGGGCGAGCCGTTACAGGTCAGCATCACCGATGACAAGGGTCGCAGCGGCACGGCGACCGGTCCTGTGGTCGAGGCGGCGAGAACCAAGGCCGTCACTACCGCCGACATCATCGAGCACGTGGGCCGCCTGGGCGGCTCGCCCGTGGTCGCCCGGAACTGGGATGTCGACGTGTCGGCCAACGCCGGTATCGGCTTCTCGGTGCTGCACAAGGTGCGGCGCGACGCCGTGGAGGCATGGGAGGGACAGGTGCTGGCGCCGTGGCGTGAACGGGCGACCACGCGTGCCCAGAAGGAGGAAGTGTCAGTCGCCCATCTTCCACGACCGTGGAAAAACACGCAGCCTGCACCGCGTATCGTCGCGGCCGTCAGCACGATAGCCACCGCGAAGGCGTGTCTGCAGGCGGGTTGCGAGTCGGTTCACGTACCCGTGGATGTGCTCGATCAGCTCGAGGCCGACGTCAAGATCCCGCACGGCGTGGTTCCGTCACTCCCGCGAGTCGCGCACGACGCCCAGCTCGAGCGGGTGGTATCGGTCGCCAGCGGATACGATCGCGTCCAGGCCGCGACACTCGGTCTGTTGGACCGTTTCGCACAAGGTGGCATCGAGACCGAGGCCCATTGGGCCCTCAACGCCATGAACGCTCACGCCGTGGCCGAACTCGCCGACCTGGGTGCCGGGTTCGTCTGGCTATCGCCTGAGCTGTCTTCTCGGCAAGTCGAGCAAGTCTGCGCCCAGTCGCCGGTACCGGTGGGCATCAGTGTGTCAGGACGCCAGGAGCTGATGGTCACCGAGCACTGCATCCTCATGGCCAAAGGCCCGTGTTCCCAACGTTGCGAGACGTGCCCGCGTCGTCAGGGGTGGCACTTCTTGCGGGACCGCAAGGGCTATTCGTTCCCGGTGCGTACCGACTCAAGCGGTCGATCGCACATATACAACTCGGTGCCGCTGGATCTCAGCCACGCGCTTCCTGAAGTCCTGTCGACCGGAGTCGCGGCGATCAGGCTCGACCTTGAGACCGAGACCACCAACAGGGCGGCGGCCGAGGTCGCACGCATCCGGCAGACGCTCCAAGATGTCTTGGCAGGTAGGGAAGTGCCGCGTGGCGACCGCGAGCGGGTCACCTCCGGACACTTCTTCAAAGGGGTCTCCGAGTAGCGGTACCGGTCTGCAGGGCGTCAGGCCATGGCGGCCTGCGCTCAGTTCACCGTGATCGTCTTGGTGAGCGAGCCTTGCTTTCCCGCGTCGTCGGTGACCCAGAGCGTGACGTCGTAGGTTCCGGGCGTCTCGTAGGTGTGGCTCACCTTCTTGCCCGAGCCGGTCGCGCCGTCGCCGAACTCCCAATAGAAGGTGACTATCGACCCGTCATCTGTCGAAGCCGAGCCGTCGAATTCGACAGGCGTGCCCGCCTGCGCACTCCCAGGGGGAGCGAACACGGCCGCGGGAGGCTGATCTGCGGCAGTGCCAGTGCTCACGATGATGGTCACCGTCGACTGGGCGTCGACCTTCTTGCCCGCTGCAGGCTTCTGCTCGGCGACGATGCCTGCAGCGACTCCGGAGACCGCCTGATCCACGACATCGACCTTCAGTTCGAGTTCCTCAAGCGCTGCCAGCGCCTCTTCTTTGGTGAGACCTACGAGCTTGGGCACCTTCACCTCAAGCGGTTTCGTGTGGACATCGCAGTCGGCCGGGACGTGCTTGGACAGCACGAGCGCCGAGATCGGCTTGGGGCAGTACTCGGTGGCCAGCCCGCCGGTCTCCGAGCAGACCTTGACCTTGGTGAGCCCGTCGGGCTTCACGAACTGATGCTCATCGATCTTGGCGTGCGCGGACTTCATGAAGCGTGACCAGATCTGGGCCGGGAACGAACCGCCGGTGACGGCGCGCCCATGTACCGATGTCATCTCTCGCTGCGAGTCCGCAAAGCCCACCCAGACCGCCGTGGCGATGTCCGGCGTGTACCCCACGAACCAGGCGTCGCGATACTTCTGCGTGGTTCCGGTCTTGCCGGCGGCGGGCCTGCCGATAGCCGCCGTCTTGCCGGTGCCCTTGGTGATGACGCCTTTGAGGATGTCGGTGGTGAGGTACGCGACCGCCGCATCCATGACGCGCTGCGTCTTGGGCTTGTTGGAGAGCAGCACTTCGCCATCGGGGCCTTCAACCGAGGTGATAGACAGCACGTCGGAGCGCTCGCCACCCGCCGCGAGCGTGGCGTATGCGTTCGCCATCTCCAGCGGCGAGACGCCGGTCTTCAGCCCGCCCAGCGCGATCGCCGGAACCGGCTCGCCCTTGGTCTGGATGCCCATCTCTCGAGCGAAGTCCGCAGTTTCGGAGGCACCCACTTCGAGCACCAACTGCGCGAACACCGAGTTGACCGACTGCTCTGTGGCAGGGCGCAAGCGCATCTTGCCACCAGAGGTCTTCTTGCCGGTGACGCTCCAAGTCTGGTCGCCCACCGCAAGCTTCATGGCGGAGCTCTTGTAGGCCTTCTCGGGGTTCACGCCAGCGTTCAAGGCCGTGGCCAGGACGAACGTCTTGAACGCCGAGCCCGGCTGCCTTCGCCCCTGGACGGCCACGTTGAACTGCTGCTTCTCGAAGTCGCGCCCGCCCACCATCGCAAGCACCTCACCGGTGCCCGGCCTGATCGCGACCAGAGCCGCCGAAGGGTCGCCCTTCTCGTCGAGCACGGCCTTGATCGACTTCTCGGCCGCCGACTGCGCCTTGGGGTCGAGCGTCGTGGTGATGCGCAGGCCGCCGCGGTAGACAAGCTGCTCACCGAACTCCTCGATGAGCTGCGCCTTGACCCACTCAACGAAGTAAGGGGCCTTCGTCGAGGCCGGCTTCAATCCCTCGAGCTCGATGGGCGACGCTGTGGCCTCGGCGTGCTCGGCAGCGGTGATGAAGCCTTGCTCCTGCATCTGATTGAGCACGACGTTGCGGCGAACGAGCGCAGACTCGGGCTCGAGATACGGCGAGTAGCGCCCCGGTGACTTGATGACGCCCGCTATCATCGCCGCTTCGGGCAGCGTGAGCTTTGTCACGCTCTTGCCGAAGTAGGCGCGCGCAGCCGCCTCGACGCCGTAAGAGCCGTGGCCGAAGTAGATCGTGTTGAGGTACTTGCCGAGAATCTCGTCTTTCGAGTACCGGCGTTCGACTCGCTGAGCGAGGATCGCCTCTTGAACCTTGCGCTTGAGGGTCTTCTCTGAGGTCACGAAGGCCTGCTTCACGTACTGCTGGGTGATCGTGGAGCCGCCCTGTGCCTTCTCGCCCTTGATGATGTCGACGACCAGGGCTCGAGTGATACCTATGGGATCCACACCTTCATGTTCGTAGAATCGTTTGTCCTCGGTGGCGATCACCGCTTGCTTGAGCTGCTGTGGGATCTGGTCGAACTCCACGACCTGGCGGTTCTCTTCTGCGAACAGCTTCGTGAGGGTCTTCCCGGTGCTGTCCAGTATCACGGTGGTCTGATCTTGGCCCCGTGCCTTGGTGAGATCAGGGTCGGGAAGTTGGGATGACATTGAGCGGTACACAGCGCAGCCGGTCACTCCTACAGCGACCACCAGCAGTGCTGCGAAGATGGCGAACGCCTTGAGGACCCGGCCAAGCACCCCAGTACGCTTCGCCGGACCGTTGGAGCGTGCCGGGGGACGCTTCGGGGCGCTTGTACGGCGCGCAGGGGGACGAGGGGCCGGCGTGCGAGACGCAGCGCCCCTCCGAGCCGGGCGTTTGCGGGGCCCACCACTGTTCACGCGTTCTCTACTCATGGTTCCGTTCTTCAGGAATGCCGTTGCTCGAGCAGATCGAGCCGGGCGCGGACTTGGCACAAATCGCGGGCTCTCCGGCCCACCGCAAGACACCTTGGAACAGGGGTCCTTCTGCTAGAGTATGACACGCAAACCGCACGCCACCGACGGCGCCGTCCAGGGTCGTGACCGCGCTGTTACCAACCCACCATGCCCTGAAAGGACCGCTCGTGCTCTCAACCGATGAACAGGTCCATGTGATCTCAAGTGGCATCGCAGATCTCGTTCCCGTGGCCGACCTGCGCAAGAAGCTCGATCGTGGAGTACCGCTGCGAGCCAAGCTCGGGGTCGATCCCACCGCCCCGGACCTCCACCTCGGACACGCCGTGCCGCTGCGCAAGCTCAGGCAGTTCCAAGAGCTCGGCCACACCGTGGTGCTCATCATCGGAGACTTCACGGCGCTCATCGGCGATCCGTCCGGGCGCAATTCGACACGACCCCCGTTGACGTTGGCCGAGATCGACGCGAACGCCGAGACATACATCGACCAGGCGTTCAAGATCCTCGATCCGGAGCGCACCGAGCTTCGGCGCAACTCGGAGTGGCTTGGCGAGATCGACTTCGAGAAGATCCTCCAGCTCACCAGTTGCTTCACCGTCGCGAGGATCTTGGAACGCGACGACTTCTCGAAGCGCTACTCGGATCAGAAGCCCATCTCACTGCACGAGTTCCTCTACCCGGTGATGCAGGCCTACGACTCCGTTGCCATCAACGCTGACATCGAGCTTGGCGGAACCGACCAGTTGTTCAACCTGCTCGCAGGTCGAGAGCTCATGGAGAAGTCGGGGATGGAGCCGCAGTGCGCGCTCACTTTGCCGCTGCTGGAGGGCACTGACGGCGTTCAGAAGATGAGCAAGAGCTACGGGAACTACATCGGCCTCACCGATGCCGCCGACGACATGTTCGGCAAAGTGATGTCGATCCCCGATGAGCTCATGGTCCGCTACTACCGGCTGTGCACTGCAGTCGACGTCGATGAAGTCGACAACATCGAGGCGGACCTCGCTTCCGGCGCAGCACACCCCAATGCCACCAAGCGGCGCCTGGCGCGCGAGATAGTCTCGCTGTACCACGGTCTGACCGCTGCTTCCGAAGCCGAGGCGGCTTTCGATCGCGTCTTCAAACAGCACGCCGCGCCCGTGGATGTGCCTGAGACGCGGGTGGTCCTGGCCGAGGACGTCTATCTTCCGGGGCTGTTGCATGAGCTGGGGCTGGCCCCCAGTTCCACCGAGGGGCGCCGCCTTATCGACGGCGGAGGCGTTCGCATCGATGGGGAGGTACTCGAGGCGCGTGTATATAGTGTTGCGCGCGCGACTGTAGATGGATCAGTCCTGCAAGTGGGAAAGCGTCGATTCGCGAGGGTGATCGGCGAGGGCTGAGGCAGGGCCGAGAACCCCTCCGCCGACACCTGCACGCGCCTTCGGACTGAGGCCAGGCGCCAAAGGGTATACACCTATTCCGGCAATCGCACGATTTCTCTTGCGCAGCGGGGTGCGGGCGTGTAATGTACGCCTTCGCTGCCGAAGCCGAAGTCATGGCGTCGGTCGGGCGATTGAAAACCAGTAACACTCTCGTGACCTCCGTCTGCAGACTGAATTCTCGTCGGCTGACGATTGCGACCTCCATCAGGTCGAAAGGCACGAGTCTGAATCGCCAAGAGGGGATCATTTCTCCCCTGATGCGGGTTCGCGAATCCACCACTTCGAAGTGGTGAGAAATTGTTCGAGAAACCTGTTGACACGGCAGCGATGAGTGCGTAATGTATCTCCTCGCCGCCAAGAGCGATTCGGCGGCACGCAGCGGGTGAAACCGCAGGGTAGTGGGACAATCCGCTGCAGCTTGAACCTTGAAAATCGGATACTGTGACAAGCCAGAAATGAACCCGTCAATCGAGAGGGTCGGTCAAAAGACCAAACCGATTTGACTTCCGGTCCAAACCGCGTCGCTTTCCTTAGCGATGTAGGTGGGCCACTCCGGATAGAACCGGATCACTTTCGTGAAACGCAGACTTCGGTCTGTGACATTTTCCACGGAGAGTTTGATCCTGGCTCAGGATGAA
>CAYXQU010000014.1:0-16739 GCA_964467305.1 uncultured Eubacteriales bacterium | reverse complement strand
TCTCGAGTCCGGTGCGCACGTCTTTCACCAGCTGGTACGGATACAAGACGTAGTTGCGGATCTGGCTACCGAAGCTGATCTCACGCTTGGGACCGCGCAGCTCGTCAAGCTCGGCCTCGCGCTTCTCCTGCTCGATCTCGTAGATGCGTGAGCGCAGGATCTGCATGGCAGCGTCTTTGTTCTTGTGCTGCGACTTCTCGTTTTGGCAGGTGACCACGATGCCGGTGGGGATGTGCGTCAGTCGCACCGCAGAGTCCGTCGTGTTGACCGACTGGCCACCGGGGCCGCTGGAGCGATACACATCGACCCGGATGTCCTCGTCGCGAATCTCGACATCCACATCGTCGGGCAGGACCGGGAGCACCTCGACACCCACGAACGTGGTCTGGCGGCGCTTCTTCTCATCGGTAGGGCTGATCCGCACCAGCCGATGAACACCCATCTCCGAGGTCAGCATGCCGTAAGCGTTGCGCCCGTGAATCGTGAACACGGCCCGGTCGATGCCCAGTTCGACACCGGCCGGTGCGTCGTGCAAGTCGAGCTTCCACTTCTTGCGCTCGGCGTACTTGGTGTACATGCGCAGCAGCATCTCGGCCCAGTCCTGGGCCTCAAGACCGCCCTGTCCGGGAGTGATGGTCAAGATGGCGTCTCCGGCGTCGAACTCACCGTTGAACCACGAGCCCACTTCGAGTGCATCGATGCGCTGAGCCATCTGGGCAAGCATCGACTCGACCTCTACCCCCAGATCGTCGTCGTCCTCGGCGACCGCGAGCTCGTTGGCGACTTCGAGGTCGTCGAGAGCCGCCATGGCGGCCGCATAGGACTCCAGTTCGTCTCGGAGACCGGAAGCCTGCCCCATGACAGCCTGAGCAGACGATTGGTCGTCCCAGAAGCCCGGTTCGGCTGCTTTGGCCTCCAACGCAGCGAGTTCTGCGCGCTTAGCATTGAGGTGCAGGTACTCGCCCATGCCCTCGATGCGCTGCCGCAGCGTCTCTATGTCTGCCGTTCGGTTCTCGACCATCTACGAATTCGCTCCGCAGCACTTCTTGTACTTCTTGCCACTGCCGCACGGGCATGGGTCGTTGCGCCCCACTGTGGCGTACGGGTCGCTCTTGTCTATCGTCACCGGGGCGGCCTTGCCCGATCCGGCAGCCGCTGCTGCGGCGGCGATGGCGTCAGGCGACGGTCCGCTCACACCGGCGGCGGCCGCAGCCTCGGCAGCACCCGCGAAGATCGAGGACTCGCTGGGTGCCGAGTAGCTCACGTTGCGCATGAGCGGCGTGGGCACGGGCTCCTCCTCAACGACGACCTCGATTCGCATCAGCGTGCGCAGGAAGTCCTCGTTGACCGACTGCACGAGCGCCGAGAACATGTCGTAGGCCTCGTTCTTGTACTCGGTGATCGGATCGCGCTGCCCCATCGCACGCAGGCCGATGCCCTCCTTCAGGTAGTCCATTTCCTGCAGGTGGTCCATCCACCGCGTATCGATCACGCGGAGCATCACGTTGCGCTCAAGATCGCGGAGGTTCTCGGCACCGATCTGGGCTTCCTTCGCCGAGTAGACCTCAAGCGCCTTGTCCGACAAGACACTGGCGAGCTCGTGGGGGTTGTCGATGCCCTCTTTGACCGACTCGACCACGCCTTCGGCACCGGTCAGTTCCTTGTACCAGTGCGCCAACTCGTCCCAGTCCCACTCTTCCGAGTAGACACGCTCGGGGCACAGCGCCAGAACGTTTGCCGCAACGACATCGGAGAGCATCTTCTCCACGCGGTCGTGGATGTCCTTGCCGTCCAGAACGCGCTGGCGCTCGCCGTAGATGACCTCGCGCTGCTTGTTCATCACGTCGTCGTACTCGAGCACGTGCTTACGTGCCGAGAAGTTCATCGCCTCTATCTGGTGTTGCGCGTTCTCCACAGCCTTGGAGACGAGCCCGGCCTGGATGGGCATGTCGTCGGGGATCTGGGTCCGCTCCATGAAGCCGGATATCTTGTCCATCCGGTCGCCGCCGAACAGGCGCATGAGGTCATCCTCGAGCGACAGGTAGAACTGCGACACACCCGGGTCGCCTTGGCGGCCGGAGCGTCCTCGGAGCTGGTTGTCGATACGCCGCGACTCATGGCGCTCGGTGCCGATGACCGCAAGACCGCCCGCCTCGACGACTCTGACGTGCTCCGCCTTGCAGATGCGCGTCGCCTCTTCAAGGGCGTCAGCACGCTGCTCCTCGGTGGCAACAGCAGGATCGATCCCGCGCTCGCGCAGGATGTCCTCCCAGAGGAACTCGGGGTTGCCGCCCAAGATGATGTCGGTGCCTCGACCGGCCATGTTCGTCGCGATGGTGACCGCACTCAAGCGGCCTGCCTGAGCGATGATATGCGCTTCCTGCTCGTGGAACTTCGCATTGAGCACGTTGTGCTTGATGCCGCGCTTGGTGAGCAGCCGTGCGAGCCTCTCGGAGTTCTCGATCGAGATGGTGCCCACAAGGCACGGCTGGCCGTTCTTGGCGCGTTCCACGATGTCATCGACCACGGCGTTGAACTTCGCCGGAACAGTCCGGTACACAAGATCGTTACGGTCGTCTCGGACCATGGGCCGGTTCGTGGGGATGACCATGACCGGCAGGTTGTAGATCTCGCGGAACTCCTTGTCCTCGGTGACAGCCGTACCGGTCATACCCGAGAGCTTGTCGTACATGCGGAAGTAGTTCTGCAAGGTGATCGTGGCGAGCGTCTGGTTCTCTTCTTGCACGTGAACGCGCTCTTTGGCCTCGATCGCCTGGTGGAGGCCCTCCGAGTAACGACGCCCGTACATGAGCCGGCCCGTGAACTCGTCGACGATCATCACTTCGCCGTCGGTGACCACGTAGTCGACATCACGCTTGAACAGGAACTCGGCCTTCAGCGCCTGCTGCAGGTGATTGACCATCTGCCCGGACGGATCCATGTAGATGTCTTCAATACCCATGGCCTGCTCGACCTTGCGGATGCCTTGCTCGGTGGGAGCGATGGTCCGCTTCGCCTCGTCCAGCTCGAAGTCGACTTCGATCTTGAGGCGGGGGACCACCTTGGCGAACTGCTTGTAGACATCGCTCGACTTCGACCCGGCGCCGCTGATGATCAGTGGCGTACGAGCTTCGTCGATGAGGATCGAGTCGACCTCGTCGACGATGGCGAACGCATGACCGCGCTGCACGCGATCCTCGGGTCGAACACACATGTTGTCTCGGAGGTAGTCGAAGCCGAACTCCGAGTTCGTTCCGTAGGTGATGTCCGCCTGGTACGCCGGCACACGCTTCGACGGATCCATCTGAGCTTGGATCAGACCTACATCCATGCCGAGGAAGCGGTAGATGCGGCCCATCCACTCGCTGTCGCGCTTGGCCAGGTAGTCGTTGACCGTGACCACGTGTACGCCCCTGCCGGGCAGCGCGTTCAGGTAGCCGGCAAGGGTGGACACGAGCGTCTTGCCTTCTCCGGTCTTCATCTCGGAGATCATTCCGTCGTTGAGCACCATCGCGCCGATGAGCTGAACGTCGAAGTGGCGCATGCCCACAGAACGCACGCTCGCTTCACGCGTCACGGCAAACGCCTCGGGCAACAACGACTTCAGGTCTTCGCCCCGCTCGAATCGCGAGCGGAATTCAACCGTCTTCGCGGCGAGTTCAGAGTCGGCAAGAGCCTGCATCTGCGGTTCGAACTCGCCGATGCGCTGCGTCAGCGCCTCGTAGGCGCGAAGCTGCTTGCCCTCACCGAGCGTGAGGAGCTTGTGGAGGATGTTCACCATAGGGGAATCTGCACCTTCTTGAGGCGGGAAAAGGCGTGCTCAAAACGCGTCGATTCTAGCACAGACGCCATGGATTCGACGTGGGTGAGCGATGCTGAAAGCATGACGTTACCGCGGAGGAAGTGCGCCCGACTGGTAGCCCCGACAGGGAGATGCAGGGCCGTCGGGCACGGGTCGGCGTGCAATCGGCGCGGTCGATGCCCCTCAGAGTCTCCCACTCCACATCAACGGTTCGCCTTGTGCCCGCTGAGCCCGTCTTGCCCGCTGTCCGCGGGAGCCCGACTGACCCTGCACTGACCCGCTCACCTCGGGTCGAACCCACAGTAGCCCACCGGACTTACCGAAACCTTACCAATAGATAGCCCAACTAATACCGATCCGAGTTAAGACCCAGATCGTCGTATCTGGGCTTGTCCTCCATGCAGAGAATCTCCTGATACAGCGCCGTGGTCTCGGGCGACGGATCGAGTCCCAACTGCTCGGCGATCTGCGTCTTGCAGGTGATGAAGGACTCGATCGCAGCGCTACGTTGGCCGGCGGCGATCTGGCACCTGATCAGCGCTTGGTACAGGTCCTCCCGGTACTGGTCCACCCCAAGTGCCCGTCGGGCGTACACAGCGGCCTCACAGGGGTCGTCAGCCTCCATGAGGAGGTCCACGAGGCGCAGCATCGATGCGATGAAGTCCATCCGGTAGCGCTCCCGCATGGGCATGAACCAGTCGTCGTAGAGGTCTCCTGGCAGCAACTCTCCCCGATAGACAGCGGCAAGCTGTTGATACGCGGAGATCGCCCCAGCCACGTCACCGCTGGCCTCCGCCTCTCTGCCCGCGATGATGCACTCTTCGAACTCATCAACGTCGGATCGCACCGCGTCCCGCACGATGCTGCACAGACCACCGGTGTTCTCGGCGTACAGGAAGGGCTCTTGACCGGTCGACAGCGCGCTTTTCATGTTGCTCCACGCGACGTAGAAGTTGTTCTTCGCCCTATCCTCGGTCAGGTCCGGCCAGACATGCGCCAGCAGCTGCTCGCGCGAGACTTGTCGACCGCGCTCCAGCACCAGGATGGCGAAGAGCAGGCGCGCTTTGCGCTTGCGCCAGTCCTTCTCCCGCACCTTGCGTTCCCCAACGCTGACTTCGAGCCCTCCGAAGAGCCTGACCCTGCACAGCGGACTCCCTTCACGCGCGACGAAGTCCCTGAACTGCGCATGACCGAGAAGTCGTTGCCCCAACACTTCCCATTCCCGGCCGTCCAGCACCTCACGAGATGCCTGCAAGAGCCCCTCCCCGACTTCGGCAGGAATCATCTTAAGCAGGTGCATGGGTAGCTCTGATGATCCCACTGATGCCGCCATGAGGCCGAGCAGGTGCGGGAAGGCGCGCGCGTACATGGCGGCTTGGAAGTTGGAGTTCTCAGACAGCAGGTGATCCGAACCATCGCGCAGAATCCCGATCGCGCCCGGAATGTCCCCCTGGCGGCGCGCGATCTCGGCCTGGATCATTCGTGCGCGGTAACGATGATGCTCGTTCTCGCCAAAGCCTTCGGCAAGCTGCGGTTCGAGCCACGCGCTTGCCGCCGCAACATCACCAAGCGCAAGCATCGACGCGGATATTTCGAGCACCGACAGGCGACGGAAGTCGAGCGTGCCCCTTGAGCCAAGCGACTCGTAGGCTCTCTCCGCGCTAATCAGCGCATCGTCTGAGCGGCCTGCGGCGCGCAGCATCATCGACTCGTAAACTCGGTTCTGTGAGGCGACGATCTGGGCCCCATGGGCCAGAGCCAGTGCGACCGCCGATCCCGCAGCCTCAAGCGCCTCCTCATCCTTGCCCGCAGTGATCAAGATCGCCGCTTGACATGGAAGGAAGCTGCTCCTCGCAGCATCACAAGCGGCGGCGAGCACGGGCTGGAGGAGGCCTCGTGCGCGAGCCACTCGCCCAGTCTCCACGAGTCCAACAACCATGTTTCCCCGACAGTCGAGACCCTGCGATGTTCGGTTCGAGCTCGTGGCCACCAATACAGTCAGTGCGCGAAGCGACGCCACGAAGTTCCCGTAGCGCATGCAGGGGATGAGAGCCAGGACGTTATCAGCCTCAACAACAACCGCTTGGGCACCGGATCGAAGTGCAGCCTCGCGAGCATCGTTGAGCATGCTCTCTGCTTCCGCATACTGACCAAGAAGCAGCATTGAGGAGCCTGCCGAGCGCTGCAGTGCGTACGCCGTTCCGGTGGCACTCATCTCCAAGACGAGCGTCCTCGCTTCCTGCAACAAGTCGTGCGAGTCTCCCCATCGGTTCGACAGTCGAAGAGCAGTCAGCGAATTGGCCAGCGCATGTGCAGAAGCTTGAGTATCGCCTTGATGGTCGGCAAGAACTCGGGCGGCCTTCGACTTGGCATGAGCGTCCGAGTAATCGCCCGCCTCGAGAAGCGCCTCCGACCAGGTGAGCATCAACGCGGGCGAGGACATCATCCTTGCGACAGGCAGCGACTCGATAGCCCTGAGCAGAGCATCCGCCCCACCAGCGATGACACATCGCATACCCTGCTCAGCGATGAACTTCTCCTTGGTTGCATCGTCCAGAAGCGGCAAGATCTCTGCGGCCTGCATTAGGTCACCGCGCTCCTGCAACAACCGCAGGATCCGCCCACCCACAACCTTGGCTTCGGGCAGTCCCTGTAGCGCTTGCTGCAAGATGTATTCACATACGATGTCGTGTGCCGAGAATCGCAGCTGTGAGGCCGGGCCCGACTCGCTTCCTGAGACCAGTCGAACCAGCGGAAGGGCTCTGGCACAACGGGCCAGAGCAGAGGCAGCGTCATCCACGCCAACGGCCCCCAGCTCCGACGCAGTCCCGTGCTTCAGCAGCCCCACTGCGATAAGTGCATCGTTGTCGGAGTGGCTAAGTTGCGTTCTTACGATTCGGTCAATCCAAGCGGCCGCACGGCCATCTCGACCGCCAATAGCCAGTCGATGTCGGGCGGCGTGAGACATCACTGAGAACAGCGCGATATGGCCCTGCGTTTCCTGCCACATCAGCTCCACAAGAGCCTCCTGCGCCTCAAGCCCATGTGCACACGACGCCAGCTCCACAGCCTCTTCGCCAGTCAGTCGTAGCTCTTCCGTGCCCATAATGCAGACGTCGTGCAACAGCTCGGGTAGCTCAGTCAGAGCCGACCTCGCCGTGACCAGCACTGACACACCCGATTGGGCAAGAACTCGGCACACAAACCACAGCTCGCCAGAAGTCTCCGAACTGATCCCAGCATCATCGATCACGAGTAGACCGCTTGTGGCCTGAGGCGCTCGGTCGGACTCGGCCAGCAGAACCCTTGTCAGATCATCGGGCGCAAGAGGTTCCCCCGCGGGCACCGGGGTCCCGAGCAGCTTAAGCGCAGCTGCGACGACCAGCGTGATGTCTGGGGGCCCACCCGAGCAATTGAGCCACTGCACTCGATCGAAACCAGCTGCATACTGCGAGGCGACCACGGTTTTGCCATAGCCCGATGGAGCCAGCAGCAGCCCGATGCGGCTTAACGGGCTCGCAAGTGCCTCAAGTAGGCGCACGCGTTCAAGGGTTCCGCTTGTGGCAGGCGGGGAAGAGGGGTATTGGGCACTCAAAGCAACCTCCGCACTATTACTGGGGCGAGGGGTACCCAATAGACTGGCGCCAGCTTAGCAGTTTGAGCCCAGAAGCGACAAGCACTATCCAGCTCGCTCCTCATCGGCGTCAAGGGCGTCGCTTGGCTGCAGGACCGCCTCAATAATCGCAACCTCGACGCCAAGCAGCAGCAGCACATCACCCGCACTCAGTAGCAGGTCACCGCCTAGTAGGGGCAAGCGGAGGACGTCTCCAAGCCAGAGCAGATGTGTTGCCGAAGATGCTGCGTGATAGAAGTCGGAATCGAGAGCGCCAAGAGTAGCGGCAGACGCATCAACGGGCATTCCCCCATTGGCCAGCACCACGAGGAGGTTGAGAAGTACTCCGACCCCAACCAGTTGGAGCCCTCTGTTGCCGCTGCGCGCGACAGAGATCGCGAACACCGTCGAGATGAGAGCCCAAATCGGCAAACCCCACGTACCAACGCCTGATTCGAAATACCGACTACGCGCAATCGCTTGGGCAACAAACAAGATGCCGACTACCAGAGGATGGGTGACCCGGATGTTCGCGATACCGCGCACGCGCCCACCAGAGACCCAGCCGGTCACCACCCCGAGAAACACCGCAACGAGGCTCGGCATGAGTCACCCCAGCGCCGGAATCTTGTAGCCAAGTTCAATTGCCGCCGAGACCACCCTAGCCTTTGTCTCCGGGGTCACGTACGGGGCAACAACCGTGACGCTTGTCTCATGCTGAGCACTGGTGAGCATGGTGTTCCCCAGCGAATCGATATCGCTACTCAGGGCGGCGATCATGGCGATCGTAGCGTTGGGCTCCGAGCGGTCGTCGATCGTCGGGCAACCATCACACAGCCGAAGCGCAGGGAGCACGTCGTCGAAGAAGGCGGATCCTTTCAGGACATCTGACGACCTCCACAAGCTCCCGGCAGCACTCGGTTCGCTTGACTGCACCGAGAGCGCGTCCAGATCATGAAGCAAAGTCACGTAGCTGACGCGCTCCATCAGTACTGCGCCAATGCCCATCCTGTCAGCAATGGCACGAGCAATCTGAGCACTGCGCTCGGCATGCCCCTTCCGCCACAGATCCTGACCCTCTGCCGCCTCGACGAGAACCTCCACCGTCGCCCGGTATGTCTCCCTCATCTCAAGGAGCGACGACAATGACTGACGAGTGAGCATCAAGAGCGCAACGACGAGCAGCAGGCTCCACGCCTCCATATTCGGATAGGTGATGGTCGCTAGGATTGCGGCGGACACCTGCGCACCAATCAGTGGCAACTGGCGTCGCAAGTTCCCCAGAAGCAAACGGCGGAGGGGTCGCCCAGATTTCCACGACTGTATCGCTTGAGCGAACACCACCTCGCTGAATAGATAGACCGTCGGAATCAGAAAGAGGCGAAGCGCCGATTGCCAGCCACTAGCCAGGCCAGCAGTCAAGTACATCCCAAGCAGTGACAGCGCCAAAGCCCCCATTCGGGTTAGCAGGGCGCCAGCAATCTGTTGGACACTTGAGTCGGGCCTACCTACACGCGCGAGGAACACCACGACGACCGAAAGCGCAACCATGAGGCTGGCGTCCGACGACAGCAAGCCCGCCGCGACCAAGGCACCGCTCACGCCCATGCTGTCGCCTCTTGGCAGAGAGATGTCGAAGCGGTCGACGAGCAGCACGGCCGCAGCGAACCATACGGCGGCTACCGCCTCGGGAGTGCCGAAGAGGGTGCCCAGCAGGCTCATCACGTGGACGACCCCCCTCCGAGTGCAGAGTCCGTTGGCGCCTTGAGTCGCGCCTGGATGAACACCTCGACCACCTCGGGATCAAACTGGGTTCCGCTCCCGTTCCTAATCTCCTCCATCGCCTCGTCTTCATCCAGCGCGCGGCGATACGACCTGTTTGTAGTCATCGCGTCGTAGGCATCCGCAACGGCAAGAATACGGGCGTACTTCGGAATATCTGAACCCGCGACGCGGGCCGGATAGCCTTCGCCGTTGTACCACTCATGGTGCGCACCGATGTGCTCCGTCAGGCCGCGCAACGGAGGAATCCGCGCCACCATGTCGGCGCCTGCTCTTGGGTGATCTCGCATCGCACTCATCTCGGAATCGGTGAGCGCAGCTGGCTTGACGAGAACCTCACTTGAGAGCGACAGTTTTCCAAGATCATGCAGGAGCGCGGCGTACTCCAGGCTCTCCAGCTCAGCGTCTGGCAGTCCCAACGCCTCGCCGATGTCTCTAGCAATCGCTGCAACTCGCACTGAGTGGCCCCGGGTGTACGAGTCCTTCGCCTCAAGTGCGCCAACCAGCACCTCGATGGTTCCAGCGTACGAATCTCGTAGTGCGGTGTATCGCTGATAGTACTCTCGCGCAACCACCAGCGGCAGGATGAACAGAGGGAGGGCTATCGCTGAGATGGCGAGCACTTGCGCCATCAGGAACCCCACAAACACTAGCGCGACCTGCGAAGGCGCAATCTGCAAGACATCCTTCGCTATGGTTCTGAACGGAACACCTCGATACAGGTTGACCCCTGTCGAAGTCAGTATCAAGTTGACGCCGTACGACCCTAGCGCAGCCGCGATCATTCCCAAAAGAGCCCCAGGAAAGTCGCTGGCACCGAGCGGTACGTACCCGTACTGACCCGCCAGAACACGTCCACCCGCTAGCACGTAGGCGACTCCGCCAACGGCAGCGCTCAGCAACAGCATGCCCTGGTTGAACACCATTACTGGCAGCGGGACGCCCTCACGAATATCCTCGACACCCACCGCAGCAACCGCCGCCACCAAACACGCGGATGCAGGCCCGCCCAGCATCGCTGCCGCCATCGACAAGGGATACGAAAGGGACAGCGCGTACTTCGGGAGCGCGAGGCGATACAGCTCCGAGAAGGCGGTGCCCGCCACCATGAGCAGCAGACGGACATCCAAAGGCGGCGGGAAGGCGACTGCACTAGCGGCAGCAGCAGCAAGCCCAACCAGCAGGACCGCCCATGACCAAACGTAGAGACGGAGGCTGCGATCGGCACCTTCTGCCATCGACTACACCTCCGCCTCTACGTTGCATGGGTTGGACCGGCAGATGCTTACCGAACCTTGATCCAGGCGCCGCTGGAGAGAACCAATGCGGACAGCGAGGCAAGAACAACGATGATACGCTTCATGGTGAGAAGACCCCCTTTTCAGGTTCACTTTGGTCTCCTCCCATCCCGCTAGTGATGGAGGAACGCTGTCCGCTCCGCTCAGTAGGGTGTTGACAGTGTCCAACCTTGAAGTCACAAGCCGGTCCAATATGGGTGGGTTATTCGGTTGTCAGAAGTCCGATGCGACGGTTGATCGCATCAAGGGTCGCCCTCACTATCGAGTCGCTATCGTTCTGACGCATAAGCGCTGATCCGGAGTACGATTGCTCTCCGAACGGCGTCACCAGCGTGATGCACGCAACAGACACCTTCTCCCTGCCAAGCTGAATCACTGCGACATCTTCCAGCGCGAAGGTGGTCTCCTCGGAGACGTACTGGCTCACCGCATCGAGAGTCGCCATTGCGACCTGGCGCGTGCGCCCCGTCTGGCTTGCCGGTCCGGAGGCCATGCCCACGAACTCAGTCCCATCAATCTCAAGGGTCACCGAAGCGGCAGCTTGCAACCCGGACACCGACGCGTTGATTCCCAGAATGCGAGGCCTGGCTGCGCTCGATCGAGCGGTTTCCTCGGTTTCCGGCATGGCGTCTCGACCCAGCTGTGCGATCGAGATCTTGCGATGGTCGACCGGAATCCCGAAGCGCGCCATGAGCGTCGACTCGATGTCGCGCACGAGCTGCTTGGGAGGTTTGGTGGGCAGCGCAAGGACGTGAATCTCGGCCAGTTGTCCGTCAACGCCGACAACCACCCGTGCCGCCTTGACTTCCGCCACTTGAGACAGGGCGGCCTCGATGTCTTCGGCCCTGACTCGGGAAGCGCTCTGGTCCATTGGGAGCCCCCTGCTGCGATGTATGAGTGCGTCGTCTCCTGACCAGCGAATCAATGACACTGATTCAGTCCAAGGTAGCGTAGGGTTCCGCGATACCCTGTGTCAACCACCGCACCCTCGCATCAGCCAATGCCGTGCATAACGAAGGGCGCCATATTCGGCGCCCTTCGCACGGGGTAGGTGGTGTTGGCGGTCACTGAGCCTGTGGTTGTAGCAGCCCGTAGTCGCCATCATTGCGCCGATACACGACATTGACCGTGCCGGCATCAGCGTGGGTGAACATGAAGAAGTCGTGACCGAGCAGTTCAAGCTGCAGGATCGCTTCGTCCTCGGACATGGGCCTCAGATCGATGACCTTGGTCCGGACCAGCGCGCCTTCGGGCTCGGCGGGCAGGCTGGGCGGCAGTTCACTGATTCCGGGTGCCGTGCGAACTGCGGTCTTGCCGTTGCGCCTGTCAAGGAGCTTGGTCTTGTACTTGCGCATCTGTCGTTCGAGCTTCTCAGAAACCAGGTCGATGGCCTGATACATGTCCGGAGCTGCTTCCTCGGCTCGAACGACCACACCTTTCATGTGGGCCGTCACTTCGGCGACATCACGGTTCTTGTTCGACGGGTTCTTCTCGACGTGGAGGACCACGTCAACGGACATATCATCGCGATCATGGATCTTCGCAGCCTTCGAGATCTTCTCCTCGGCGTACGTGCGGATGGGATCGGTTACGGGCATCTTGCGACCGGTGATCTTGATCTGCATCGCTACACGCTCCTCTTTGCTTGTGGTCCTGACACTACGAACATACCCGTTGTCTGGCCCCGCCGACTGGCGATTGCCGAGAACACCCGGGCATTGGGGGAAAAGCGAAGCGGCCCCGACAGGGGCCGCTTCGGAACGAACGTGCAAGCACTCACTATGAGATGTGACCCAGGAAGTCCTTGGTCCTGTCGGACTGAGGATTGTCGAACACCTGCTGTGGACTGCCCTGCTCGACGATCACACCATCGTCCATGAACACGACGCGGTCGGCGACTTCGCGAGCAAAACCCATCTCGTGCGTGACCACCATCATCGTCATGCCTGCTTTGGCCAACGACTTCATGACATCGAGAACGCCCCGCACGAGTTCAGGATCGAGCGCGGATGTGGCTTCATCGAACAGCATCACGTGAGGATCCATCGCCAGCGCCCGTGCGATAGCGACGCGCTGCTGCTGGCCACCCGACAACTGCGCCGGGTAGTAGTCGACCTTATCGCTGAGTCCGACGCGCGTAAGCTGCTCGACAGCTGTCCGTGCCGCCTCTTCCTTGCCCCGCCGAAGAACCTTGCGCTGAGCGAGCATGACATTGCCTTTGGCCGTGAGATGCGGGAACAGGTTGAACGACTGGAACACCATTCCTATGCGTTCGCGCACCTTGTTGATATCGCTCTTGCGATCGGTGATCTGAGTGTCTTCGAACCAGATCTCTCCACCGGTCGACTCCTCGAGCCGGTTGACGCATCGAAGCAGCGTCGACTTTCCCGAGCCTGAGGGGCCCAAGATCACGACGACTTCGCCCTTGGTGACGTCAAGATCGACTCCCTTGAGAACCTCAAGGTCGCCAAACGCCTTCTTGAGACCCCGGATCCGCACCACGGCATCACCGGACTCGTACTGAGACGGGGCGTTCATCTGCGCCCCTTTGACCATCTCATCGGCCATGGCCCGGACCCCCCGTCAGCGGAACGGACTCACTGTGCGCGACGATATGCTCGGAGTCGATGGCCGAGGCGTCGATCGTGGGCGGACGTTTGCCTCCGCCACCGCCCTCGGACGCCGCGAGCCGATCCTCGAGGTTCGCGACGAAGCGACCCAGCGGGATCGTCACGAGCAGGTAGAACGCTGCTGCGACGATGTAGGCGGACTGGTTGTAGGTCGACGCCGTCACCTCGCGAGCACGCAAGGTCATCTCGGCCACTCCCACTGCAGCGAGCAGCGCAGTGTCTTTGAACAGCAAGATGAACTCACTCATGAGGGTGGGCAGGATCCGCCTGATCGTCTGCGGGATGATCACATAGGTCATCGCCTGGGGAGTCGACATGCCCAGCGACCGCGCAGCTTCCATCTGCCCCTTGGGGATCGACTGGATGCCTGCGCGGAAGATCTCGGCCATGTACGCCGCCGAGTTGAAGCTCAGAACGAACAGACCGCGGAGCCACACCGTGAAGTCGATGCCCAGGAAGAACGGCTGCTTCATCCACATGTTGGCCTGAACCATCTCCTTGTAGAACGGCAGGAGAGTCAAGCCGAAGTAGACGATCAGGATCTGCAGGAACAGCGGTGTTCCGCGCACGACGTCGATGTAGAACGTCGCGGGCCAGCGCAGCAGCCGGCTCCGAGACATCTTCAGGAAAGCCAGGCCCAAACCAAGCGGAATACCCACGACGAAAGCGAACACGCCGAAGGCGATCGAGACGGGAAACGCCTTCAGGATGATCGGCAGGGCGCGTCCCATGATCTCGAATGAGAGGAACAGCCGTGTGATCGGGAAGGACTCCCACCACTGGAGAAATGCGTCCACGCGCTAACCCCTTGAGCGTCGTCTGTTGTGATGAAGAAGGGCCGGCGGCGTGCTTCGCCGCCGGCCCATCATAACCGTTCCGAGCTCAGTGCTCGTCAACGGTGACCGACTTGACTACGGAATCGACAGAGGATCGGCGCCGAACCAGGTGCGGTAGATCTCGGTGTAGGTGCCGTCTTCCTTGATCTCAGCCAGCGCGGCGTTGACCGCCTCGCGCAGTGCGCTCGACTCCTTCGAGAAGGCGAAGCCGTACTGCTCACCGGTCTCGATCTCCTCGACGACCTTGGCGTTGCGGGCCGGATCCTTCACGACGTCCTGGGAGATCGGGGCGTCGTTGATGACACCAACGATGTCGCCAGCGCCGAGGGCACCGAACGCAGCGAGGATGTCGTCGTACGGCGTGACGACCACGCCCTTGGGCTCGAGGTTCTCCTTGGCCCAGATCTCGCCGGTGGTGCCGGACTGGACGCCCACCTTGTCGCCGCTCTTCAGATCCGCGGTGCTCGCGACAGCGGAGTCAGCGGCAACGGCCAGCGACTGGTTCGAGTTGATGTAGGGATCCGAGAAGTCGATCTGCTGCTTGCGCTCCTCGGTGATCGTCATGGCCGAAGCGACCATGTCGAACTCGGTGCCCGACTGCAGACCGGTGATCAGAGCATCGAACTTGTAGGTCTTGAACTCGACCTCGTAGCCCAGACGCTCGCCGATGGCCTTCATGAGGTCGACATCGAAGCCCACGGTCACGCCGTCGACAACGTTCTCGAACGGCGGGTAGGCAGTGTCGGAACCGACCAGGATGATACCCGGGGTGAGCGTAGTGAACTCCGCGGGCGCCTCGGTCTCGGTCTCCGGCTCCGCTGCGGGCTCCTCTGCGGCACCACCGCAACCGGCGAGAGCAAACATGCCCACGACCAGCGACAGCGCCAGCAGGATCGACAGAAGCTTGCGACCCTTCAACATCGTTCCTCCTTGTTTCGTCTCCTCCGTCACTGCACCACAGCGGTGCAGTCTCAATCACAGTGCATAATCATACACGTGTTCTGCAACTTTTGTGTTACGTGCAGGATTATTCATCCAGCCATGCTCTGTATGCAATGAGGCCGTCGATTCACGCTCGACGGCCTCACCGAACGATACGCAAGAGGAAGCTATGGAGTGGCAGGAGCCGTCTTCTCCTCGACGGTGATCTCTGGCAGCTCGCCAACCCATGTGCGCCGGATGGTCGTGAGGACCCCATCGGCTGCCATCGCGTCGAGCTCACCACGCACCGCATCTGCAAGCTCGGTGTTCTCGGCATCGACCGCGATCGCCAGCGGCGCACCTCCGGCAAGCTGACCGGCGAACTTGATCTGCGGCAAGTCGCGGGCGATGTAGGCACCCACCAACGCGTCGCCTGCAACCACCTCGACCTCGCCTCGGTCGAGCGCCTCGAGCGCTTCACGCAACGTTGTGAAAGGCTGTGCGGTCTCCGGATCCAGCTGATGGCGCACCAGCCAGTACGCCTCGGATTCGCTCTGAACCCCGATGACACGGGCGTCTACCGTAGCCAGACTCATGGATGGCTCCACCGACCCCTCTGCCCTGATGAAGAAGGCCGGCGCGTTCGAGATGTAGGAGCCGGCGAGACTGAGCTGAGAAAGGTCACTGCTCGCCAGCGGTACCGACAAGACAAGGTCGGCGGTGCCGTCGGCAAGCGCCGTGGCCGCCTCGGAGGGCTTCACGTCGACGAACTTGACGCTGAGTCCCAGCCGCTCGGCGATCGCCGAGGCGACATCCACGTCGATGCCGGCTTGCTTGCCCTGGTCCGTACCGGCAAAAGGCGGCATCGACAGGTCGACGCCCGCAGAGAGAACACCTGCGGAGTCGACCGCAGGGGGGCCGATCTTGGGTTCAACCGTGGGCTCCGGCTCCTTGGCGCAGCCAACTGCCAATGCCATCACCGCTACCAGTGCAACGACGATCGCGCTACGTACGAACCGAGACATTCGTGCTCCCCTTCATGCAGTAAGCCGCGGATGCTTCCGTCCGGCTGACCTGGTCTTTGGCCCCACACTCGCGTACCGGAGCTTCCGCTTGATGTTATCTCACTACCGGCCCTCTCGCCCGAGACCGCGGAATGCGGTCGAAATCGGACGGTACGACTTACCCCTAAGACGCGCCATGCTCGCGCGACGACCGTGAGGCCGCCGGCTTACGTGGGTCCTTTCGGCCGCGTCTACCATGGACTAAGGTGCGTGATGCACCCGCAACCACAGACCCGGACGGAAGCGAGTGTGATTCTAGCACGGCGAGCCTCTCACCACGCCCGTGCGACCACCGCGCAGCGGACCTGCCTGGCGCCTGCTCCGAGCAACGCAAGCGCACCGGCCTCCAGCGTGGCGCCTGTGGTCATCACGTCGTCGACGAGCACGACCATCTCGGGTGCGACTCCCACGATCTCGAAGCCCCCAACAGACTGTGCAAGCCTATCGGCGCGGTCAAGCGATCTTTGGTCGCGAGCGCGTGGCCGGCTCAGCAGGCGCTCGCCGGGGACCCCGAGCACGGACGCGACCGCAGTGGCGATCGACTCGCCATGGTCGAACCCGCGCCGCCGGAGTGCCGCCGATGTGGGCGGTATCCAACTCACGGCCTGTCCCCAGTCGCCCCACGCATCGGCGACCGCATCACCCAGAAGACCGCCCAATACCGGGCCCAGCCTACGTTCGCCCGCGTCCTTGTGCAGCACGATGGCGCGAGCGAGCACTCCATCGAGCTCGCCGAGCGCGACGGTTCGCTCGAAGGCGAAGACGGTCCGCCAGCACTCTGTGCACACCAGCC
>CAYXQU010000013.1:334-16913 GCA_964467305.1 uncultured Eubacteriales bacterium | reverse complement strand
ACGGTCACCAACAACTCGGGCGGCGGGCAGCCGGTGTCGCTTGCGAACCTGCGCGAGGTCGCCTCGGTGTGTGCCGAGAACGACACGCCGCTCTACCTCGACGCGTGCCGCCTCACCGAGAACGCCTACCTGATCAAGCAGCGTGAGCCCGGCTACGAGGACGTCTCGGTACGTGCGATCGTGCGCCAGATGTGCGACCTTGCGCAGGGCTGCACGATGAGTGCGAAGAAAGACGCCATCGTGAACATGGGCGGCTTTCTGGCGACTCGCGACGCCGATCTCGCCCAGGAGCACAAGGTGCTGCTGATCCTGACCGAGGGCTTCCCCACCTACGGTGGCCTGTCAGGACGCGACCTCGAAGCGCTCGCCATTGGCATGCAAGAAGCGGTCGACGAGGACTACCTGCACTACCGCATCACCTCGACCCACTACGTGGGCAAGCACCTGCGCGATGCCGGGGTGCCCTTGCTGTGGCCCACCGGTGGACATGCCATCTACCTGGACGCCAAGCGGATCGCCTCACACATCGACCCCCTGCAGCTGCCCGGCGTCGCCGTCGCCAACGAGATGTACCGGCTTGGTGGTGTGCGCGCTTGCGAGATCGGAACGCTGATGTTCGGCTCGCGCGACCCCGAGACGGGCGAAGAGACCGCCGGCCCGCGCGAACTGGTTCGTCTCGCGATTCCGCGCAGGACCTACACCCAAAGCCACATGGACTACGTCATCGAGGTCGTGACCCGCGTCTACGAGAACCGCGAGCAGCTCTCCGGCTATCGAGTGGTCGAGCAGGCGCCGTTCCTGCGTCACTTCTCGGCACGGTTGGAGCCCTTGGCCTAGGTGCAGATGCGGCACCGGTTTCACATCGCGGAGCCGGTGCCTCGCTAGCTGGCATCGCGCTTGATGTGGCACTCTGGAAAGCACGTACCCGTGAGGGTGCCCGGCTGGAGACGAGAGCAGCGGTGTCGCCAGACAAGACGATGGCCATAGTGCCGCACGAACTGACACGCGGGGTGCGTGACGCACGGATGCGTCGCACCACCGCGGCGTGCGTGTGCCTTGCCCTGGCGTGGACAGCGTGGTTGCCCGCACATGCGACCGCGGCGACCCTCGACACCGACACGATCTGCGGGATCGCGGTCTCCACGTGCGATCCCGAGCATCGGATCGCCCCCGACATCGACGCCAAGGCGGCGCTTCTGGCCGACGGCGACGGAAACATCCTGTGGGCGCGCAAACCCGATAAGCAGCGCGCGATGGCCAGCACCACCAAGGTGATGACCGCGCTTGTCGCACTCGACGAGGCCGACCTCGACGAGCAGGTCGTCGTCTCGAAGAAGGCTGCGGGTGTTGGTTGGGCGGTGGGGCTGCAGGCCGGGCAGCGTGTCTCGGTTCGGGAGCTTATCGAGCTGGCGCTGATCGGGTCGTCCAACGACGCGGCGATCGCGCTTGCGGAGCACATCGGGGGCAGCGTGCCCGGGTTCGCGAAGCTCATGAACGCGAAAGCCGCCGAGCTTGGCCTCGACGACACCCACTTCGTGAACCCGCACGGGCTCGATGCCAAGGGCCATCACAGCTCCGCCGCCGATCTGGCACGGCTGTCCACCGAGGCGATGCGCTCGCCCGAGTTCCGGCGCATCGTCAAGCTGCGCTCGGTGGTGGTGCCCGAGCACGGCGAGCGGCCAGCCAAGCGCATCGAGTCCACCGATGACCTGCTTGGTGCCTACCGCGGTCTGCTGGGTGGCAAGACCGGATTCACCGACGATGCCGGCTACAGCTTTGTCGCCCACGCCAAGCGCGACGGCATCACGCTGACCACCGTGGTGCTGGGAGCGCGATCGAGCAAGGCGCGCTTCCAAGAAGCCCGCGATCTGTTCGACTGGGGGTTTGAGAACCTCAGGGTTGAGACCGTGGTGACCACCACCGAGACCGTAGGTGTCGTCTCGGTGGCCGGTGCCCCGCGCCATTCGGTCCCGGTGCGGGTCTCAGAAGAGGTACGCGCCGCCGTGTTCGCGCCCGCTGGCGACATCGTGCCATCGCTTGACGTGCCCGAGTCGATCTCGCTTCCCGTATACGCAGGTCAGCCCCTGGGCTCCGTACGCTTGCAGCAAGGCGACCGCACGGTGGCCACGGCGTCCGCTGTGGCCGCTGTTGCCTTGGCCTCGGTGGGCGAGACGGTGGGCGCCGTGCCTGTCCGCGAGTACCTGGATGTGGCGGTGCCGGCGGTTGCCGATGAGTCCTCGATCACGGTGTCGGCGTTCGACCACGAGAGACCGGTCGAGCGATCGATCTCGCTTGACCCGCAGCTCAGCGCTCCGGTATTCGCCGGCGAGACCGTGGGCGAGATCACCTACCTGCAAGACGGGAAAGTGATCTGCTCGGTTCCGGTGATCGCGGCACACGACGTGGCACGACCCGGTCTGCTCGCGCGCATCGGGACGTGGTTCTCCCGCGGATGGCGCACAATCAGCGGGCAGCCCACCATCGCCGAACTCGAGGTCGCCGGCTAGCGCTCACAGCTCGGCGGGCACCTCGACGCGAATCGTCGTGCCCTGGCCCGGCGCGCTCTCGATGGTCATCTCGGCACCCAGTGCAGCCGTGTACTCCTGGATGCTGAACAGGCCAAAACCACTGCTTTCATCGGGGAGGGCCGAGAGGCGCTGGGTATCGAACCCGCTGCCTTCGTCGCTGACCACCAACACCACGCTGTCGCGCTCGGAATACAGCTCGAGTTCCGCACGGTCCACCCCCGAGTGCTTCGTCACGTTCATCAGCAACTCGCGAGCGGTGCGGAAGATGAACGCCCTCAGGTCGTTGTCGAGATCGGCGAGCTGCTCGCAGTGCGCGGTGCACTCGAGTCCATACTTGGATTGCTGCCCCGCGAGCCACTCGAGCGCCGGGCCAAGCCCCACATCGTAGAGCAGCGGCGGGCTCATCTCGCGCGTGATGGAGCGAGACTCACTTATCGCCTCGCCAAGCAGGCCGACGCTGTCCTTGAACTCGAGCGTCTCGGGATCCAGGGCGCTCTTGTGCAGCCCGACCTCGAGCTTGAGTTTGGCCGCCGCAAGCGGCTGGCTCACCCGGTCGTGCATCTCGATCGCGAACAGCCTGCGCTGACGCTCCTCGTTGACGGTGATCTCGCGCGCGAGCTCTTTGAGCCTCCGACGATTGACCTCGATCTCGGCCGCGGTCTGCTTTCGCTCGGTGATGTCGCGGATGATGCTGAGCAACACGGTCTCGTTCTCGATGCTCCGTGTGGCCTGCGAGCTCACCTCCACGGGGAACAGCGAACCGTCGGAGCGTTGGTGCACCGTCTCGAACAGCACCCCTTCAGCCGCTGCGTCGGACAGCTGTTGGGGCAGAAGCGAAAGCGTCTCGGGAGCCCGCAGGTCGGCGACTGTCAACCTGAGCAGATCCTCTCTGCGGTATCCGTACGCGACCTCAGCGGCTCGGTTGGCCTCGATCACCCTGCCGTCGGAGTGCCGCACGAACATGATGATGTCGCGCGCGTCTTCGGTAAGGATCCGGTAGCGGTCGAGGATGGCCTCGGCCTCTCTGCGGTCGGTGATGTCCTCCCCGTAGAGCATGACACCCACCACGGTTCCCTCGTCGTCGTACTGGGCGGCGAGCCGCCAGTCGACGAACTTGGGCCCGTCGAGCGTGTTGACCCAGCACTCGAAGCTGCTGGCTGTCTGACCGCCGGAGGCCACGAAACTGTAGACGTACTCCCGTGTGGGTTCGCGGTGCGCCTCGGCGATACAGCTCTTGTAGAAGTCGCGACCCGCCAAGGGTCCCGCCATGTCGCGCAGAAAATGGGCGGCATAGCGGTTGGCGTGCAGGATCACGCCATCCTGCGTGAGGTTGACGATGATCGCCGGGGCGGCATCCACGCTGCCTTCGAACTCGGCCCTGCGCTTCGCTGCTCGCTCCAGGATGCGCTGCGGGCGCAAGATCTCACGCCACAGAAGCACGACCACCAAGGCAAGGCCCACCGTGAACAGGACATCCAGCAGCGGTATGGCGTGGCCGTCCAGGCCAAGCACGTGCAGAAGGCCCGCAAGCATCCGGACGGCCATGATGCCAACGAATGCGCCCGCGACCAGACGCCAGCGGGGCTGGATCCGGCCCAACGACGCGGTGAGAAGAAAGCCGGCGATGACCAAGCCGTCGACCAGGAGCGGTACAAGCTGTGGGGAGAAGCGAAGATCCATGCCCCTTGCGGCTTCCTTTCTGCGGCTCAGTCGAACGTGAAGGTGCCGTCTTCGAAGACATCGAGGCATGCCTCGACAACGAGCCGATCGTAGAGCGTGCCCGCGCCTCGCCGGACCTCATCGAGCGCTTCCTCGATGCCGTGCGCAGCCCTGTAGGGACGATGCGAGGACATCGCCTCTACGACATCGGCGACCGCGAGCACCTTCGCGCCCAGAAGCTGGTCCTCGGCGGTCAGGCCGCGCGGGTATCCCGAGCCATCGCAGCGCTCGTGGTGCTGCCAGACAAGCTCGGCGATCGACGTCTCCATCTCGGCGGTAGCCAGCAGTCGGTATCCCGCCTCGGCGTGGGTTTCCACCAGTTGGCGCTCGGTGTGCGAAAGCTCGCCGGGGCGGCTCAGCACCTCGGCCGGCACCGCGATCTTGCCAACATCGTGGAGCTGCCCCGCGACCTCGATCGCGCGGACCTGCGACTCGGGCAGTTCGAGCTCCTCGGCGATCCGCTTGGCGAGTTTGGCGGTTCGGCGCTGGTGGCCGGCAGTGTAAGGGTCGCGGATCTCGACCACAGCGTCGACGACTCGGATGACCGAGTCGAGCGCGCGGCCAAGCCGCTGGGTCTGCTCGGCAAGGGAGATCCGCATCTGCTGGCGTTCCTCCTGGCCGGCCAGCAGCAAGGCGACCACCACCGTCGCGATGGGGAACAGGATCACGACCGGGGGGCCCACGACCCGCACCGCTTCGACACCGGTCTCGCCAAGGGCGAAGACCTGGATCCACAGCATCAGGGCATGGACCGTGAAGCCGAGCATGTAGAGAGGCAGGGGCCGCATGACATCGTAGCCTCGCCGCCTGAGTTCAAAGAAGATCGTGCCAAGCGCCGCCGAGGTGATGATGACCATCACTCCGGGTACCACGCCCACTCCGCCGATCGACACGCGGTACAACGCGGCGATCGCCGCGGCTACGGTCGCCGCCAACGGCCCGCCGAACAGCCCGGCCACCGCCAAGATGACCGAACGCCCGTCGAAGATGTAGCCCTCTTCCAGCACGATCGGATTCGCCATCACAACGATCGCCGAGGCACCGTACAGCACGCCGGAAAGAGCGTCTCGCGAACGCGGTGTCCCTCCCCAGCGGGAGAGGATCCACTGTTGAACGGAGGCGAGCAAGAAGACCACCGCAGCGTTCTGCACGAGCTGTAGCGCGATCAATGTGCCTCCCCGGTCGCAGTCGATCGCCACGTGCCCTTGTTATCGGCGGCTGGAGGTACGACATCAAGCGTTCGCCGCTGCACTCCGATACTCACAGTGCACGCTGGTATGAAGGTACACCACTCGCACGGGATGACCCACAGATGAACCCAGGTTACGCGATAGCGCTGATCGTGGCGGCGATGACTGCGGCGGGTGTCGCTGTCATCTCGTGGCGCAAGCGAACGGCACCAGGCGGCACCAGCCTGTGTATCGCCATGTCGGCGATGGCGGTCTGGGCCGGTACCTACGCAGTGCACTGGATGGTGGACTCGCCGGAGGCTGCCAGGTTCTGGCTTGACGCGACGTACTTCGGCGTTGTCGTGGTTCCCACCGCGTTCCTCGCATTCACCCTCGAGTTCACCGGCCGCACCGACCTCATGACGCGCAGGAACCTCTCACTGATGTCGATCATCCCGGCCGCGACGCTCGTGGTGCTCTGGACCGACAGCTACCACGCACTGTTCTATGGCGGCCAGCGCGGAGACGGCACGATACTCACCGGTGGCGTGGGGTTCTGGGTATTCGTGAGCTACTCGTACCTGCTGCTCGTGATCGCTTTGGGCCTGCTGCTGCAGACCGCGCTGCACGCTCCCACGATCTACCGGCGCCAGGCCTGGGTGATGATCGCAGGGTTGCTGCTGCCGTGGGTGGGCAACCTGGTGGGCATCGCCGATGCGAGCCCCGTTCCCGACCTCGATCTGACACCGTTCGTGTTCGTGGCGAGCGGGTGCCTGTTCGCCTTCGGGCTGTTTCGGCTGGGCCTGCTTGACGTGGTGCCAGTCGCCCGCAACCGTCTGGTGGAGAGCATGAGCGACGGTGTGCTCGTGCTCGACAGCCAGTTTCGCGTGGTGGATGTGAACCCCGCGGCGCGCCTGCTCACCGCGATAGGCCCGGAGCAGCTGGGCATGGTCGTCACCGATACCGCCGGACCTTGGCGAGACCTCCTGGACAGGCCGGCCGCGCACAACACGGTCGAGACCACGTTCCCCCACGCTGCCGGTCGCCACGTCGAGATTCGCATGACACCCCTCGACACGGGAACGGGAGCTTCCGCGTTCCTGATCACCGTCCGCGACATCACGCAGCGCAAAGCCACCGAGAACGAGCTTGCCCGCTACCGTGCACGGCTCGAACGTGCCTCAATCACCGACGACCTCACGGGAATCGCCAACCGCCGGCGCGGTCTGCAGCGGCTGGAGGAGGAGTACGCGCGTTTCCAGCGCACGGGGACGCCTTTGTCGGTGATCATGCTCGACCTCGATGACTTCAAGCACATCAACGACACCATGGGGCACGCCGCCGGCGACGTGGCACTGGCCGAGACCGCCGGCAGGATCCGCTCGGTGACCCGCAACTACGATGTCGTGTGCCGGATCGGCGGCGAGGAGTTCATGGTCGTCGCCCCCTCGACCGATTCGGCTCAGGCGCACCAGCTCGCCGAGAGGATCCGTGGTGCGGTGGCATCCGGCCCCGTGGTGCGGTCGGGGCGCGAGATCCCTATCACCGCCAGCCTGGGCATCGCCACCGCCATCGCCGAGGATCCGGGCGCAGACTCGGTGATGCACCGCGCAGACGGTGCGCTGTACACCGCGAAGGGTGCCGGCAAGAACCGGGTCCATCCGGATGCCACGGAGCCCAAAGCGAGCGCACCCGGCGTCGCCTGAACAGAGATTTGAGCACTTCGTGAGGTCAAGCGCGATTTGACAATACGAAGCATTGTGCTTAGTATCCACTAAATCCTAGACCCCATCGAGGTCATTTCGACGAAAGAGGGCCACATGTCTCTCGCAGAAGCGCCCTTGGCGACGAAGTACCAGATCCGTCTCATTCGCGGTGCCACCCGCTCAGACGCCCGCTACGCTGCAGCCGGCGTTGGCGCAGGAGCCCATGTGCGGGTGATGGCACGATTCCCCGACGCCAGTCCACGGTTCCTCGAGCTTGAGATCGAGGGCGCGCGCTACGTGACGGTCCCGATGGACTTCGCGACCGCAGTGACCGTCGAGCCTCTCCCCAGCAGAGCGGGCGGTGCATCATGACCGTCGCAGTCGTAGGCGGCCTCGACCGCCTGGAGCGCCACTACACGGCGCTTGCAAAGGAGCACGACGATCTCAAGATCAAGGTCTACAGCCAGCTCAAGCCCAAGATGACCGAGAAGATCGCCTCAGCCGACGGTGTCGTGCTCGTCACCAACGTGGTGTCGCACAACGCGGCCCGCGAGGTATACCGGCTGGCCAGGGACAAGGGGCTCGCCGTCATCCCGTGCCATCGCGCCAGCATCTCGGCGATGCGGGAGTGCGTGGCCACGCTCGTGTCGGACGCGGCTACAGCAGATGGGAAAGCAGGCGTGCCGAGGAGTTCCTGAACTTGCGCGCAAGCGGCCAACCCCGGACCTCCTCCAAAGTCAGCTCCCGGCACTCCTCGAGGTCGTGGGCGAAGATCGCTTCACTGCGCGCCGCGACCGCGTCGTTGTAGACCCACACCATGAGTTCCTTGTTGATGCGCAGGCTTCGGATGTCCAGGTTGAGCGAGCCGATCGAACAGACCTTGCCATCGACGCTGAGCGACTTCGCGTGGAAGAACCCCTTCTCCCACAGCCACACGCGCGCCCCTGCGGCAAGAAGGGGCTCGAAGTACGACTCGGCCGACCACCACGGCACCTTCTTGTCCAGCCACGAGGTGGTCATGAAGTCGACCCGGACGCCGGATGCCGCTGCGTTGATCAGGATGTCGAGCGTGGTGGGATCGGGCACGAAGTACGGCGACTGCAACAAGATGTGGTCGCGCGCGCCGGTCATCGCAAGCTGGTAGGCACGGGTCGCTGCGTTCCAGCGGTCGTCGTACCCCTGGTGCACCGTCTGAACCACGATGTCCCCTTGCGGCAACGACGGATCAGGGTAGTACTCGGGCTTGAACAGGTCCTCGCCGTACACCTCGTACCAGCGCATGTCGAACAGCTTCTCGAGGTCGGCCACTGCCGGACCGGTGATGCGCATGCCGGTGTCGCGCCATGCGGGGAAGCGCTCCCCGCCATCTATGTACTCCTGCTTGATGTTGAACCCGCCGGTGTGCCCGATCTCGCCATCGACCACGGTGAGCTTGCGATGGTTGCGGTAGTTGATCCGGGCGAGCCCGGAGATGTCGGAGCCCACGATCGCGCCCGCCGCGCTCAACTCGTCAAGTTGTGACTTCGAGTGGGGTGCGCTGCCCAGGTAGTCGTTGAGGATGCGCACCTCCACCCCATCGCGCACGCGATCCAGAAGCGCATCCACGATGCGGCGGGTGAGCTCGTCGTTGCCCCAGATGAAGTAGTTCATGTGGACGAACCGCTTCGCCTCGCGCAGGTCGGCGATGAGCACATCGAAGTACTCCTCCCCCGACTCGTAGAGATCGCACGTGCGCGCCGGCAGCACCGGCGTGTCAGCCTTGCGCTCGATGAGCGCGGCGATCTTGCCCAGTTGAGGACGGTCGTAGGCCGCAAGGAACTCCTCGCCCCGAGCCACATAGGGCGCGTAGACCTGCGGCATGAACCGGCCGACGATACCCTTGAGGCGCTGTGTCGCGGGCGCCTTCTGCACGATGTGCGGCCAGTCCCTACCGAAGAAGAAGTAGATAGGCAGGCCCACGAAGGGCAGCGCGAACAACACGAGCAGCCATGCCAGCGTGATGGAGGGTTCGCGGTCCTGCGAGATGATGAGTACCGCAACGGCCACCCAGTACACCAGCACGGCAAGGTCGACCGCCGCCCACATGTTCATCTGCGCTCCCCGCACCGGAAGTGTCGTGGTCCTTGGCCCTGCCGATTGGCCGGACCCCTGAAGCCAACAACGCACATGGTCACACGAACCGCGTGGTCGTGACCACCCCGAGCCGAGGCAGCGGCGCCGGGGGCTAGGACGGTTCGGCCACGAGAGGGAGAATCAGGAGCGCGGCTCGGTCTTCTGCGCGCCAGTGCCCAGAGGTGCGTGCAGCACGATACTGGCGATCACGCCGGCCAGGATCCCCCAGAAAGCCGCGCCTATCCCGGCGAGCTGCAAACCCGAAGCCGTCACCAGGAAGGTGATCATCGCGGGTTCTCGGCGAGCCTCGTCGCGCATCGCCATGGCCAGCCCCGAGCCGATCGTGTTGAGCAGCGCAAGGCCCGCGAGCGCCAAGACCATCTGGGTGGGAAAGACCGAGAAGGCGGCGGCCACGCTCGCACCGAGCAGCCCCACGAGCAGGTAGAAGACCCCCGCGCTCACCGCGGCCATATAGCGCTTGCCGGGGTCGTCGTGGGCGTCTTCTCCCATGGTGATCGCAGCGACGATCGCCGCGAGGTTGATGGCGAAGGCGCCGAAGGGCGCGAGCACCAGCGACGAGACCCCGGTCCACGTGATCAGCGGGGACAGTGGCGGGTCGTAGCCCGAAGCCCGGATGACCGCGACCCCGGGGACGTTCTGGGACGCCATGGTCACCACGAACAGTGGCAGCGCGACGCTCGCGATGGCAGCGAGCGAGAACTCCGGCATCACGAACACCGGCTTGGCCAACGCGAAACGCAAGCCGGAGGGATCGAGCTGACCGCTACCGGCCGCGAAGACGACGCCCACCGCGAGCACCGCGGGAATGGCGTAGCGCGGCCACACGCGCCGAACCACCAGATACGTGCCGATCATCGTCGCCACCAGCGCGAAGCTGCTCTGGATCGCCGAGAAACCCTCAAGCCCGAATCGCAGCAGCACGCCTGCGAGCATCGCCGCGCCCAGTGTCTGCGGGATGCGGCGCATCGCCCTCTCGAACCATCCGGTCGCCCCCACCGCCACGATCAGCGCCGAGCACACCATGAATGCTCCCACCGCCTGCGGCATCGTGATCCCGCCCACACTGGTCACAAGCATCGCAGCGCCGGGCGTCGACCACGCGGTGAGGATAGGCATCCGGTAGCGCAGCGAAAGGGCGATGGTCGTCACGCCCATCGCGACGCCCAACGACAGCATCCATGACGCTGTCTGTTCCGGTGTGGCATCCAGCGCCTGGGCGGCCTGGAACACCACGACGGCCGAGCTTGAGAACGCGACAAGCACGGCGACGAAGCCCGCGACCACCGCTGACAGCGACAGATCGCGAAACGCCCGCATCACTCCCACCGGATGCCGGCTGCCACTAGCCGGCCAGCGGGCGCTCTTCGATGGCGCTGTCCGCAGTGGCATCGGGACCCAGCAAGGCGAAGGCCGTGGCTCCTTGCGCCGCGAGCTCTCCCAACTGCCGGTTCATGTTCTTCGCGCGGCGGGCGAGCAGCACGTTGCGCCCTTCTCGGATGAAGCGGCCCTGCAACGCCGAGAGCACCGAGGCCGGCGTGCCATCGTATACGAGCGCGAGCACGGGCTCGACACCGCCCCATCTGTCGTCGTCGACAAGGTCCAAGATCCGCTCGAATCCTATGGAGAAGCCGCAGGCGGCGACGTCTTTGCCGAAGAGCTGCGCACCCATGGAGTCGTAGCGCCCACCGCCGCAGATCGAGCTGGACGACGACGGGTGCGCGACCTCGAAGATGGGGCCGGTGTAGTAGCCCATGCCGCGAACGAGCGTGGGGTCGAAGACCACCGAGACACCCGGCGCGCCCGAGGCGAGCACCGCTTCACTGATCGCACGCACGTCGGCGAGGGCGACCTGATCGACCGCTGTGGGCAGAAGTGCTGCGACCGTCTCGACATCGTCGCCGGCGGTCTCGAACGCGGTGAGGAAGGCTCGCACCTGCTCGACAGAGTCCGCAGCGAGATCGGCGCTCGCAAGTTGGTCGCACACGCCCGACACGCCGATCTTGTCGAGCTTGTCGATGATGATGAGCGCCTTGGGCTTCATCTGCTGCGGCACGCCGAACGCCGAGAGAAGCGAGTCGAGGAGCCGTCGGTCGTTGAGGCGCACCGATGCGCCCTCGATGCCCAGCTGCGCAAGCGCGAACAGCGTGGCGTTGATCATCTCGACCTCGGCGATGATCGACTTCTCGCCCAAGATGTCGATGTCGCACTGGAGGAACTGGCGGTAACGACCCTTCTGGGGTCTCTCGGCACGCCACACGGGGCCGATCTGCAACGCACGAAGCACCTGCGGCAGCTCGTGGCTGTGCGACGCGTAGTAGCGCACGAGGGGCACGGTGAGGTCGTAGCGCAAACCCAGGTCGACCGCTTCAGAGAGCGCGACGGGCTCGCTTGCGTCGAGGCCTCTGCGCAGCACGCGGAAGACGAGCTTCTCGTTCTCGCCACCCTGGTTCGAGGAGAGGCGCTCGATGGGCTCCATCGCCGGCGTCTCGATCTCGCTGAAGCCGAAGCGTGCGTACGAGCGGCGGATCGAGCTCAGGACCGCCTCGCGCTTGGCCTTGTCGCGCGGCAGGACATCACGGAATCCCCGTGCGGGCAGGATCGCGTCGGCCATCTGAGAAGCTCCTTGATCACGTGAGGCTGCATGTGCGCACGGCCAGGCGCCTCGCCACCCGCGAAGACGCCCTCGTGCCGCCGCGACAGTGTCTCACAAATCAGCGCGCAGCTTCGACGGCGGGGGTCTCGACGATGGGCTCTGCTGGACCGAAGACCTTGTCGGACGCTTTCACGTACCACGCGGCGGATTGCACCTGCACGATATAGGCGACCGCGAGCACCAACGCCGCTTCCGGGCCGAACTGTGCGACGGCGATCCCCAAGGCGATCGAGAGGTTGCGCATCACCGTGCCGTAGACCACGGCGATCGCGTCACCGCGGGGCAGCAGCGCCCGGCCAAGCACCGTCGACAGTACGTAGTTTGCAGCGTAGAAGATGAGCAGCGGAACGATCACCGAGACCAGCAACGCCGGGCTGGAAACGATCATCTGGGCCTTGAGCCCGATCGCGAGAAAGACGATGCCCAGCACACCAAGTGTCGACAGTCCTGGGAAGACCGGCACGATTCGCGTGGTGAAGTGTTCGGCGCCGTAGCGGCGGGTGAGCAGCACGCGCGTGAGGATGCCGGCGGCCATGGGCACTCCCACGACCAGAAAGACGGTCTGGACGACCCCCCACACATCGACCGGCACGACCGCTCCGGCGAACAGGAGCAGGTACAGCGGCGCGAGCAGCGATGCGGCGATCAGCCCGATGACCGTCATCTTGACGGCGGCGGCGACGTTGCCCTTCGCGAAACCCGTCCACGAGATCGTCATGCCGCTTGTGGGGAAGAGCCCGGCGAGCACCATGCCCACGAACAGGCCCGGCTGGTCGCGGAAGAACGCGATCGCAAGCCCCCACGCGATCAGGGGCAACACGATGAAGTCGAGCGCCATCGCAAGCCCAACCGCCTTGGAGTCCTTCAGGTTCAGAGCCTGGGCGGGACGGAAGTTGACGAGCATGGGATAGACCATGAGCATCGTGAAGGGCAAGATGAGCGACTTGGCTGCCGACAGGTCGAAGACGACCCCGGCCACCAGACCGGCCACCATCGCGGCGGGTATCAGCACGATCAGATGCTTCGACAGTCCCGCCAACCACTTGAGGACTCCGCTCGAGCCTGCCATGACACCGCTTCCTTCCTCACGCCATGCCGAGAAACCCCAGCGTCTCTCGCGCTGCGGGGTTATCGGAGAGTGAGCGATACCCCAAGGGGTATCCTACGGCGTAGCGGGAGGAGATGCAAGGCGTGCCCGCGAACGGCGATACGCCCAAGCGCCCACTACTGGGGAGCTGCGTGACACCTCACGCACGAGGTAGGCGCGTGACATTCGAAGCAGAATGCCGTGCCGCGCTTGGAGACCTCGTTGGAGTGCTGTTTGACCCACGTCCCCTTCGTGGGATCGAAGGCATCGTGATGGCACATGGTGCACATGTCCTGGGTGTCACCATGGCAACGGGCGCAGATCTCACGGTCGCGCTCGGCGGTGACGGCGTGACCGGTGCGACCCTTCGCCCAGCCGGCGGGGTGCGGCATCTCGACTCCGTGGCAGTCCGTGCAGAAGCTGCGTGTGTGGCACATCTCGCACAGCTGCGCGTCCTCGGCCACCACGCGGGCGTGTTGGGTGGCCCACTGCTCCGTCTTATGGCTCACCGGAAGGAGTTCGTAGCCGGCCGGGTGGCAGACGCCACATTCACCGGGCGCCTTGGCCTCAGGACCGGTGCCATGGCAGGTGTAGCACTGTGCCATCAGTGTGAGAGTACCGCCACGCGTCTCAACGGGATGCGCGGTTCGCACGTGGCATGAGACGCACGACTCGTTGCGCTCGGCGTGCTCGGCGTGATCGATCAGGATGCGGAATCCCGAAGTCGCCTTCCTGTTGGGGTCGTGACACTGCAAGCAGATGTCGTCACCCATGGGCGAGCTGCCGGGAGCCGGGCCGTCCACGGGGTCGGGGTGATCGCCTGACAGGTGACTGGAGATGTCACGCCCAAGGAGCGCTACGCGGCCCACGAGACGCTGTGGCAACTCGTACCATTCGGTGGGCGCTTGGTGGCACTCGACGCACGTGACGCCGGCGTGGGCGGACTCACTCCAGCTGTGTGCCCGCGGCTCCATCTCGTGGCACGACGCGCAAACCTCAGGAGCAGCGGTCGCGACATCGAAGCCCACAGCCACGATCAAGACGGCCACTGCGATGACGACGGCGAGAAGCATCCGTCTGGCGACGGGCGACGACGGACGGGCCTTGGGCGCGTCGTCCCAGGTCTCGCTGGCATCCGCAGCATCCGCGGCATCTGCGGCAGGCCTGTCTTCCATCGTCACCTCCTACTTCACCACCGAGAGTGCAGGATCGAAGTTGACCTGCGGAACGACGCCGTGGCAACGCTCACAGAAGACGCCATCGTGGCACGCTTCGCAGCTGCGATGCTGTTTGACCTGCTCGCCATGGACAGCTCGCCAGTCGTCGGTGTGCGAGCGCGGCCGCTGCGAGTGGCAGTCAGCACACCAGTTCGGGGCCCATTTGTGGCAGCCCACGCACTCAGGGTCGTCTTGGTCACGAGGGTGCGTGACCAGCCAGTCCGACGCGCCATGGCTGTCGGGCGCGGCCTTCTGGGTGTGACACGCCGAACAGCTGTCCTTCGCACGATCGCCGTCGTGACACTCCATGCACCCGATCATGGGTGGCGTGTGCTTGCCTTCGGGGCTCAGTTCGTGGACCAGGAAGTCGTGGCAGTCCACGCAGTCCATCTTCAGGATGGTGACGTGGGCACGGTGGGGTATCTGCAGATCGCCCTTCGGTGAAACGGTGCGAAGGTCGTTGTGACAGGTGAGGCAGGCATCGTTGGTGGGACGGCCGAAGACCTCCGGCGCACGTGAGGTCGAGACGATCCCGCGATAGAACTCCCCCGCCATCTTCGTGCGGTAGGCCATCTGCGCAAGGATCGTGGGCTCGACATGGCAGCCCTCGCAGCCCGCCTCAGTGTGTGTGGAGACCTCCCAAGGTTCGATCTTCTCGGCAAGCGCCGGATACCGGCTCAGGAAGCTTGGCTGCGAGGCCACGTAGCCCGGTACGACCACAAGCAGCACCACCGCCGCGATGACGGCGGCGACGACGAGCGGGCCGCGTCCGCGCAACCGCGACCGCTGACCCGCTGCGGGAGTCTGGGCATCACCGCTATCCGAATGGGTCTGGCTCACCGGCGTCCTCTCCGGATCCCGATCATCTCGCTAGTGGCACTCATCACAGAACTTCTGTCCGCCGTGACACACCAGGCAACCATCGCCACGCGTCCGCGCATGAGACGCATGCTCGGTCTTCCAGTTGCCCACATGGGATGCCGGGCGCTTCTCATGGCATTCATTGCAGTAGCCGGGAGTCCAGTCGTGACACGCGCCGCAGTCCTCCTCCTCGGCGAGCTTGCCGTGCACCTGCAGCCAGTCCTCCTGCTCGTGGGTGGCGGGGGTGTGCTTGCGGGTGTGGCAACTGGTGCACTCCGCGTCGGCCTTGTCGCCGTCGTGGCACAGCTCCAGACAGGTCTCCATCTCGGGCCGGTTGAAGCCGTCCTCGTTCATCGAGTGGACGAGGTCCTTGTGGCACTCGACGCACTCGACACCCAAGACCTCGACGTGAGCCCGGTGTGGGATGAGCAGGTCACCGCTGGGAGCCACCTTGCGGTAGGTGGTGTGGCACTTCTGGCATGCCTGACGGCTTGGCGCGGTGAGCAGGTTGGTCTCGGCGGGTCCCGAGAGAAGCTGGGCGTAGAACGCCGGGATCGACTCGACCGCGAACTTGGCCGCGCCTGACACCCCGGGCTCGATGTGGCACTCCGCACATGAGATGCGCGAGTGCGTCGACGTGGCCCAGTGGTCCATCCGCTGCCCAAGCGCAGGGTAGCGACGGTAGTAGTCCGGTTGCAGCATAGAGATCGCCGGGAGCGCAAGCGCGACCACGACGGCGACGACCGCCGCCGCGACAGCCCACTTCACCCAGGTGGGGCGCATCTACTCCATCTCCTTGAACTGCCGGTGGCAGTCCTCGCAATACGCCACCTCGTGGCACTCGATGCAACGCGGGTCCTCGACGTCATCGGTCTGCTTGGAGTGACGTCCGATCCAAGTCTCGGTCGACCCATGGAAAGACGGTCGCTGGAGGTGGCACTCGCCGCACTCGCCCTCGTCTTGGTGGCACAGAAGGCAGTTCGCGCGGTTCTTGAGCGCCTCCCCGCCGTGGTAGCGAGCCGTCCAGTCCGGCTTGACGTGCAGCTCCTCGATCGCCTTCATGCTGGTCTCGATGGGCAGCCCCTCGAACTCGGGAGTGTCGCCGGTGGTGTGGCACTGCTGGCACTGGGTGACGGTATGGCACTGCTCGAGACAGGACGCCTGTCCGCTCTCTCGCACGGTCGTGGGGTGCTGCTCGAGCCACTTGTCGGCATCCGGAGCAAGCACGTGGTGGCAGTCGAAGCACTGCTCGGTGGTCTTGGTGCCCACGTGGCAACCGTACGCCGCGCACACCCCCGAGAACGGCATGTTCTTGTGCTTCTCCATGTAGGTCTCGAAGTGCCCGGTCCACTTGTGACACTCCACGCACTCGCGTGTCTCGCTCGCGACCCTCAGGTGCGCCGGATGCGGGATGCGATCGGTGCGGTTGGTCTCGGTGGCCCAGTCGTCCTCGTGGCAGGCGAGGCACGCCTCACGCCTTGGCTTGTCGAAGGTGAAGTACGCGGG
>CAYXQU010000013.1:0-324 GCA_964467305.1 uncultured Eubacteriales bacterium | reverse complement strand
GTACGCGGGAACCTGCTCGCCGGTCCGGACGAAGCTCAGGTAGTAGTCGCCGATGAGGGCAAGCCCGTTCTCGACCGGCTGCGTCTCGTGACAGGCACGGCAGCCTATACCCTCGTGAGCGGAGTTCTCGAGGTTGACGTAGCGGCGTTCGAGCAGGTGGTAGCGCGAGAAGAAGTCCGGTGTCGATGTGGCGACCAGCGGCACGATGACCGCCGCCGCGACCACGGCGATGAGGGCCACAGCCGCAGCGGTGATGATCCGTTTCGTCTTGGTGGCCATCCCGGCCTGAGGGTCGCGCATGTCCATCCGGGGACTCACCCAGCC
>CAYXQU010000012.1:16290-17644 GCA_964467305.1 uncultured Eubacteriales bacterium | reverse complement strand
CCTCGATCCAGCTGATGGGCAAGGAGGGTGGCTACGCCATCCTGCGTATGCCCAGCTCCGAGATGCGTCGCGTGCTGATCACCTGCCGCGCCACCATCGGCGAGGTCGGCAATGCCGAGCACGGCAACATCTCGATCGGTAAGGCCGGACGCAACCGCCACCTGGGCAAGCGCCCGAGTGTGCGTGGTACCGCCATGAACCCGGTCGACCATCCGCATGGCGGTGGCGAGGGCAAGAACAAGTCCGCCGGTCGTCACCCCGTCACTCCGTGGGGCGTTCCCACCAAGGGTCACCGTACGCGTAGCAAGAAGAAGGCGTCGAGCCGCCTGATCATCCGGCGCCGTAAGAAGTAGGAGAGGTAGAGATGAGCAGAAGTCTGAAGAAGGGACCGTTCGTCCAGCCTCGACTCCTCGAGCGGATCCACACGATGAACGAGGCTGGCGAGAAGAAGGTCGTCAAGACCTGGTCGCGTTCCTCGACCATCTTCCCCGAGATGGTCGGTCACACGATCGCGGTCCACGACGGTCGCAAGCACGTTCCGGTCTACGTCACCGAGTCGATGGTCGGCCACAAGCTCGGCGAGTTCTCGCCGACGCGGACCTTCCGTGGCCACAAGGCCTCCGACAAGAAGGGCAAGAGGTAAGCGATGGAAGCCAGAGCAGTTGCACGGTTCCAGCGTGTGAGCCCGCGCAAGGCGCGCCTGGTCGTGGATCTCATCCGTGGCAAGTCCGTGGAAGAGGCCCGCACCATCCTGAAGTTCTCGCCTCGCGCAGCGGCTGAGGTCGTCGAGAAGACGCTCAACAGTGCCGTGGCGAACGCCGAGCGTACGCTCCACGCCAGCGCCGATGATCTCATCGTCGGCACAACGTTCGTGGATGAAGGCCCCACCCTGAAGCGCATCCAGCCCCGTGCGATGGGCCGTGCGTTCCGGATCAACAAGCGCACGAGCCACATCACCGTGGTCGTCAAGTCGCGGAAGGAGGCGTAGGAGACACATGGGACAGAAGGTCTATCCGGTAGGACTGCGTCTGGGCATCACAGAGAACTGGCGTAGCCGCTGGTACGCTGGCAAGGACTACGCCAAGACTCTCGAGAACGATGTCGAGATCCGTCGCTTCCTCGAGGCGCGCCTGCGCCGCGCCGCCCTCTCGCGCATCGAGATCGAGCGCAAGGGTGACAAGACTGCCATCGAGCTGTGGACGGCACGTCCCGGCATCGTGATCGGCAAGAAGGGCGCCGAGGTCGACGTGTTGCGCAAGCAGCTCGAGAAGATCACCGGCGGTCAGGTCTCGGTCAACATCATCGAGATCAAGCGTCCGGAGCTCGACGCCAACCTGGTCGCCCAGTCGGTAGC
>CAYXQU010000012.1:10944-16280 GCA_964467305.1 uncultured Eubacteriales bacterium | reverse complement strand
AAGAGCGGTGCTCTGGGTATCCGTATCCAGTGCTCCGGTCGTCTCGGCGGTGCTGAGATGGGTCGTCGCGAGTGGTACCGCGAGGGTCGCGTGCCGCTGCACACCCTGCGTGCCAAGATCGACTACGGCACGGCCAAAGCCAGCACCACCATGGGCGCCATCGGTATCAAAGTGTGGATCTATCACGGTGAGGTTCTCCCCGGCCAGAAGCCGCCGACGCCGGCCATCGAGGGCACTCGTGCTCCTCGCCCGCGTCGTGAGGGCCGCAACGAAGGGAGGCGCTAGATGCTTCTGCCCAAGCGCGTGAAGCACCGCAAGGTGCAGCGCGGAAGCAACTGGAAGGGTAACGCCAAGGGCGGCACCCAGGTGCACTTCGGCGAGTACGGCCTCAAGGCCCTCGAGCCGGCGTGGATCACCAACCGGCAGATCGAGGCGGCACGTGTCGCGATGACCCGGTACATGAAGCGTGGCGGTAAGGTCTGGATCACGATCTTCCCGGACAAGCCGATCACGCAGAAGCCCGCCGAGACCCGCATGGGCTCGGGCAAGGGTAACCCTGAGAAGTGGGTTGCTGTGGTCAAGCCCGGCAAGATCATGTTCGAGGTCGCCGGTGTGCCGGAGGAAGTCGCCAAGGAAGCCATGCGACTCGCGGCCCACAAGCTGCCTATCAAGTGCAAGTTCGTGACCCGTGCTGAAGGCACCGGGGAGGCGTAGATGAAGACGACAGATATTCGCGAGTTCAACGAGACCGAACTCGCCGACAAGTTGAAGGCCGCTCGGGCCGAGCTGTTCAACCTCAGGTTCCAGCTCGCGACCGGCCAGCTCGACAACACCGCGCGTATCGCGGTGATCAAGAAGGACATCGCGCGCCTGCACACAGAGATGCGTGCGCGTGATCTCGCCGCCCAGCGTGACGCGGCCGCGTCCTAGGTTGAGGAGAACCAATGACTACCGACCGTAATCGTCGCAAGGTCCGCCAGGGGGTCGTCGTTTCGACCGCCGGCGAAAAGACGTGTGTGGTGAAGATCGAGGACCGTAAGAAGCACCCGCTCTACGGCAAGATGATCACCATGTCGAAGAAGCTGCACGCTCACGACGAGGAGAACGCCTGCGGTGTCGGTGACACCGTGGTCGTCATGGAGACTCGCCCGGTTTCGAAGCTGAAGCGGTGGCGCCTCGTCGAGATCGTCGAGAAGGCCAAGTAAGGACTTCGGCCGCCGATGTGCGCCACCCTCGCGGGGTGCACCTCTCACGTCCGAACTAACGGAGGGTTTGTAGATGATCCAGGCAGAGAGCCGGTTGAAGGTCGCCGATAACTCTGGTGCGCGAAAAGTGCTGTGCATCAAGGTTCTCGGTGGCTCAAAGCGCCGGTACGCACGTGTTGGCGATGTCATCGTCTGCACCGTGAAAGAAGCCATCCCGAACGGCGCCGTCAAGAAGGGCGATGTCGTGAAGGCCGTTGTGGTCCGCTGCACCAAAGAGGTGCGCCGTGCCGACGGTAGCTACATCAAGTTCGATGACAACGCCGCTGTCATCATCGATGCACAGGGCAACCCGCGCGGTACCCGTATCTTCGGCCCGGTCGCTCGCGAGCTGCGCGACCGTCGCTACATGAAGATCGTGTCCCTTGCGCCGGAAGTGCTCTAGGAGGAACCGATGACGAAACTGAGCATTCGCACCGGCGACAAGGTCAAGGTCATTGCCGGCAAGGACAAGGGCAAGGAAGCCAAGGTACTGGCGACCCTGCCGTACAAGCAGCGCGTGATCGTCGAGCGCGTCAACATGATGAAGAAGGCGACTCGCCCCACGCAGCGCAACCCCAAGGGCGGCATCCTCGAGATCGAGGCGCCCATGCACGTGAGCAACGTCATGCTCGTATGCCCGAGTTGCTCGCAGGCTACTCGTATCGGCCGCAAGCGCGTCGAGGGTACCCGCGTGCGGGTCTGCAAGAAGTGCGGAAACGACATCGACAAGTAGTCGACGTCGATTACACGGCTCCTTGGTGTGAACCAAGGAGGTGCAGGGTCAGAAATCCTGCACTGAGAACCCCTGATGGAGGTAGTGGTACAGATGGCCCCCAGGCTCAAGGAAAAGTACGTCACCGAGGTGGTCCCCGCTCTCAAGGAGCAGGGTGGCTACGCGAACATCAACCAGGTGCCTCGACTGGAGAAGATCGTCGTCAACATGGGCGTCGGCGCTGCGGTCCAGGACATCAAGCAGCTTGATGCCGCGGTCAACGATCTTCGGATCATCACCGGCCAGCAGCCGGCGGTGACTCGCGCCAAGAAGTCCATCGCGGGCTTCAAGATCCGCGAGGGCATGCCGATCGGCGCGAAGGTCACCTTGCGCGGCGACCGCATGTGGGAGTTCTTCGATCGCCTCGTCGCCGCGGCGATCCCCCGCATCCGCGACTTCCGCGGCTTGTCGGCCAAGAGCTTCGACGGGCGTGGCAACTACTCGATGGGCGTGACCGAGCAGCTGATCTTCCCCGAGATCGACTACGACAAGGTCGACCGTACCCGAGGCATGGATATCACGTTCGTCACGAACGCGAAGACCGATGAAGAGGCCAAGGCGCTGCTCGATGCGTTCGGCTTCCCCTTCAAGAAGTAACTGAGGAACCGCTCGGCGGGAGATGCGCCCGCTGCGAACGAAAGGTTTGAACGTGGCTAAGAAGTCGATGATCGCCAAGGCAAAGCGTACCCCGAAGTTCGGCGTACGCCAGCACAACCGCTGCAGCCGTTGCGGCCGTCCTCGCGGTTTCTACCGCCAGTTCGGTCTGTGCCGTGTCTGCCTGCGCGAGATGGCAAGCCGAGGCGAGCTCCCCGGCGTGCGCAAGGCGAGCTGGTAGGCCCCACACGCACGTTCGGAGAGACCCTTCCGGGCTGGCGCGACCGCCACGGGCAGTCGTGAACCGCGGACTGGGCTCATCCAGGACCATAGGAGGAAACACATGAGCATGACCGATCCCATCGCAGATATGCTGACGCGTATCCGCAACGCGAACTCCGCGTACAAGACCTCGACCGCGATGCCGTCGAGCAAGAAGCTCGTCGAGATCGCCCGCATCCTGAAGGCCGAGGGCTACATCACCGACTACACCGTGACCGAGGCTTCCCCTCAGGACAGCCTGGAGGTCACGCTGAAGTACGGTGCTCGCAAGGAGCGTACGATCACCGGGCTGCGCCGCATCAGCAAGCCGGGTCTGCGCGTCTACGCGAAGAAGGACGAGCTGCCCCGCGTGCTGGGTGGTCTCGGTATCGCCATCATCTCAACGTCCACTGGCGTGATGACCGACCGCGACGCCCGCAAGGCCGGCGTTGGCGGCGAGGTCATCGCCTACATCTGGTAACCGGACCGGAACGAAGAAAGGAAGGGAAGCAATGTCACGTATCGGCAAGCAGCCCGTCCCGGTTCCGTCCGGGGTCGAGGTCAAGATCGACGGCTCGACCGTCACGGTGAAGGGCCCCAAGGGCGAGCTCACCCAGACGTTCACCGACATGCTCACCATCGAGCTCGAGGATGGTAGCGTCGTTGTGACCCGTCCCGACGACACGCGCGATGCGCGCTCGTTGCACGGGCTCACCCGCACCCTGGTGGCCAACATGGTCACCGGCGTGTCCGAGGGCTACTCCAAGAACCTCGAGATCGTTGGCGTTGGCTATCGTGCCACCCTCAAGGGTTCTGATCTCGAACTCGCGCTCGGTTTCAGCCACCCGGTGGTCGTCACGCCGGAGCCCGGTATCACCTTTGAGGTTCCCGCGCCCAACAAGATCACCGTCTCCGGCATCGACAAGCAGCGTGTCGGTCAGGTGGCTGCTGACATCCGCAAGTGGCGTAAGCCCGAGCCGTACAAGGGCAAAGGTGTGCGCTACGAGGGTGAGTATGTCCGCAGGAAGCTCGGCAAGGCTGCCAAGTAACACGAGTCTGGTCGGCCCTGACACGGGTCGCGTGAATTGAGGAGAACGAGGTAATGGAGAAGCTCAAGGCGAAGCAGGCAGCGCTGGCACGCCGCCACCGCCGTGTTCGCGGCAAGGTGAGTGGCACCGCAGCGCGTCCGCGTCTGTGCGTGAACCGCACCAGCGCCCACATCTATGCGCAGCTCATCGATGACGTGAGCGGCGTGACGGTCGTATCGGCATCGTCGCTGGACTCTGAGCTGAAGGGCTCTTTGAAGTCGGGGTCCAACATCGCGGCCGCCACCGCCGTCGGCGAAGCCGTCGGTCGCCGTGCGGTCGAGGCCGGTGTCACCGAGGTCGTCTTCGACCGCGGTGGTCGCCTGTACCACGGTCGGGTCAAGGCTCTTGCAGACGGTGCACGCAGCGCCGGCCTGAAGTTCTAGGGAGGATTCAATGGCGCGCAGGGAAGCACCGGTATCGGAGCTCCAGGAGAAGGTTGTCTACATCAACCGTGTCTCCAAGGTCGTCAAGGGCGGCCGCCGTTTCGCGCTGACCGCTCTGGTGGTCGTGGGCGACGGCGCTGGCAACGTCGGTGTCGGCATGGGCAAGTCGCAAGAGGTGCCCATCGCCATCAAGAAGGGCATCGAGGACGCCAAGAAGAACATGTTCAAGGTTCCGGTCATCAAGGGCACCATCCCGCACGAGATCTACGGTGTCTTCGGTGCCGGTCGCGTGCTGCTCAAGCCGGCTGCACCGGGTACCGGTATCATCGCCGGCGGTCCGGTTCGAGCCTTGCTCGAGCTTGCCGGAATCCACGACGTACTGAGCAAGTCGCTCGGTACCGACAACGCACTCAACATGGTCAAGGCCGCCGCTGAAGGTCTCCGGTCACTTTCCAGTGCCGACGAGATCGCACGGCGTCGAGGCCTGTCGGTTGCCCAGATCTACGGCTGGGAGGAGTAGTCCATGCCGAAGAAGACAGCGAAGAAGTCGCTCAAGCTGACGCAGATCAAGAGCACCATCGGGTGCCCTGCGGATCAGAAGGCGACGGTGAAAGCGCTTGGGCTCAAGCGCATCCGCCACTCGGTGGAGCAGGTCGACACCCCCGCAGTCCGGGGGATGATCTTCAAGGTCCAGCACCTTGTGGAGGTTGAGAAGCTCTAGAGTGTGAGTTTGGGCCCGGTGCGACGAGCGCCGGGCCTTCGGCGTCTGATACGATGCCACATTGTGTTCAGTCAGTCGGCGGCGAGCGGCCGGCAGCGGTGGGTGAATGGATCCCACCGACAGCGTAACGACAAGGAGTGCACCACCTATGCAGATTCATGATCTCTTCCCGGCTCCGGGCTCCCGCAAGTCCCGCAAGCGGGTCGGTCGCGGAAACGGCAGCGGCCACGGCAGCACCGCCGGTCGCGGCGACAAGGGCCAGAACTCGCGTGC
>CAYXQU010000012.1:1662-10934 GCA_964467305.1 uncultured Eubacteriales bacterium | reverse complement strand
ATTCGAGGGTGGGCAGAACCCGATGCATATGCGTCTGCCCAAGCTCCCCGGCTTCACGAACCGCAACCGGGTCGAATACTCGGTGGTCAACGTCTCTCGTCTCGACGCGGTGTTCGCCGACGGCGATGTCGTCACCAGTGAGGCACTGGTCGAGAAGGGCGTGATCAAGTCCGCCAGCGAGCTCGTGAAGGTGCTCGGCGATGGCGAGATCACCAAGAAGCTCACCGTCCAGGTGAACAAGGTATCCGTGCCGGCAAAGGCCAAGATCGAGGCCGCGGGAGGGACGGTCGAGACTCCGTGCTAACCGCTATCGCCAACGCGTTCAGAGTTCCGGAGCTTCGCCGCAAGATCCTGTTCACGCTTGCGATCATCGTGCTCTATCGCGTGGGTTCGTTCATTCCCGTACCGGGAGTGAACACCCAGGTCATCCAGACTCAGGTGGAGGGAGCGGCGACGCTCAACCTGCTCAACCTGTTCTCTGGTGGCGCGCTGGAGCAGTTCGCGGTGTTCTCGCTGGGCATCATGCCCTACATCACCTCGTCGATCATCATGCAGCTGCTCCAGGGCGTGATCCCCAAGGTCGAGCAGTGGTCCAAGGAGGGCGAGTCGGGTCAGCGCAAGATCACCCAGACGACCCGTTACATGACCCTGGCCATCGCGTTGATGTCGTCGCTGGGTCTGCTGACGCTGTTCCGCAGCGTTCCGGGCGCCCTGCCGGTCAGTGGCCCGGGGCTTCCACCGTTCTGGTTCACGAGCATCGTGATCCTCACCACGCTCATAGCCGGTACGGCGCTGATCATGTGGTTCGGTGAACTGATCACGCAGCGAGGTATCGGCAACGGTATGTCGCTGCTCATCTTCGCGAGCATCGTCTCCCGGTTCCCGGTGGCCATCGTCCAGTCCGTGCAGTTCGGTAGCGGGCTGTTCACCGCTTTGATGCTTGTCATCGTGATGTTCATCATCGCGGCGATCGTGACCATGGAGCGCGCCCAGCGTCGCATCCCGGTGCAGTACGCCAAGCGCGTGGTGGGGAGGCGGGTCTACGGTGGCAGCGGCACCTATATCCCGCTGAAGATCAACGGCGCCAACGTCGTACCGATCATCTTCGCCTCGGCGATCCTGTTCTTCCCCATGCAGCTCACCCAGCTCGTGCCAAACCCGCCCGCCTGGCTCACCAACGCGGCGTCGGCGATGACGCAGGGCCCGCTGTACTGGACACTCGAGTTCGTGCTCATCGTGTTCTTCACGTACTTCTATACGGCGCTGGTCTTCAACCCCATCGACCTCTCAGACAACCTGCGCAAGAGCGGCGGGTTCATCCCCGGCGTGAGGCCCGGCAACGCAACGGTCCGCTATATCGAGAACGTGCTGAACCGGATCACTTTGCCCGGCGCACTGTTCCTCGGCATGATCGCCGTGGTTCCGTCGATCATCTTCAGCGCGACCAACAACGTTCTCGTGCAGCAGTTCGGCGGCACGTCGATCCTCATCATGGTGGGCGTCGCGCTCGAGACCATGACCCAGATCGAGAGCCAGCTGAAGATGCGTCACTACGACGGGTTCTTCAAGTAAGCGACTAGGGGAGGGCGTGGACGTCATGAATATCGTTCTTCTGGGAGCGCCCGGTGCGGGCAAGGGCACGCAGGCTGAGCGCATCATCGCCGAGTATGGCGTAGCGCACATCTCGACAGGCGATATCCTTCGTGCGGCGGTTGCCAATGGGACCCCTCTGGGCCTTGAGGCCAAGCGCTACATGGACGCGGGAGAGCTCGTTCCGGACTCGGTCGTCATCGGCCTGGTGAAGGACCGGTTGACCCAGCCTGATACCGAAGCAGGGTTCATCCTGGACGGCTTCCCTCGGACCACCGCGCAGGCGGAGGCGCTCGATGTCGAGCTCGATGGGCTGGGCAAGGCCATCGACGCGGCGATCGCGATCACCGTCGAGCCCGATGTGATCGTCGCCCGGTTGACGTCGCGACGCACCTGCCGTGACTGCAAGCGCATCACCACCGTCGCTGAAGGCGACACCTGTTCGGCGTGTGGAGGCGATCTGTTCTTGCGCGACGATGACAACGAGGCCACGGTGCGCAACCGCCTTGAGGTGTACGCGCGTTCGACCGCCCCGCTCACCGAGTACTACGGCGGGAAGGGCCTGCTCAGCGAGATCGATGGCGATCGGCCCGTGGACACCGTGTGGGCCGACGTCAAGTCGATCCTGGAGGCCTGATCCGGTCTTGATCGTTCGCAAGTCCGCCGCTGAGATAGAGATCATGCGAGAGGCCGGGCGCATCAGCGCCCGGGCTCTTCGTGTCGTAGGGGAAGCAGTTCGCGCAGGGGTCTCCACCCTGGAACTCGACGAACTCGCCGAGGAGACGATCAGGGCTGCAGGCGCCGTACCCGCGTTCAAGGGCTACCACGGTTTCCCGGCCACCCTCTGCACGTCGCTCAACCATGAGGTTGTGCATGGCATCCCCTCACGAAACGTCGCTTTGAACCACGGTGACATCGTTTCGGTGGATGTCGGCGCGGTATTCGAGGGCTACTACGGTGATAACGCCGCTACCTTCCCCGTGGGGCACGTCAGCGAACGGGCCCAGCTCCTGCTTGATACCACACGTGACTCCCTCATGGCCGGCATCGAGCAATGTCTGCCGGGCAATCGCCTCTACGACATCGGAGCCGCCGTGCAGCGTGTAGCTGAGGCGCAGGGCTTCGGTGTGGTTCGCGAGTACGTGGGACATGGCATCGGCAGGGCGATGCACGAGGATCCCAACGTGCCGAATTACGGAACGCCGGGAACCGGCCCCGTCCTGGAGGTGGGGATGGTGCTTGCCATCGAGCCTATGGTCAACGCGGGCGGTCATGAGGTGGACGCTTTGTCGGACGGGTGGACCGTGGTGACACGGGATCGCTCACTGTCCGCGCATTTCGAACACACCGTCGCTGTCACGGAGGCGGGCCCGTTGGTGCTTACCGCCGATTGATGGCGATACGGATGTCTTCTGGACGACCCTACGATGCTTGAGGTACTATAGCCACTTGCGGATTCATGCCCCTCGAAGGAGCCAGTAAAGCGTGACTAAGAAAGACGATGCAATCGAGCTTGAAGGTACGGTGGTAGAGCCGTTGCCCAACGCGATGTTTCGCGTCGAGCTCGATAACGGTCACAAGGTGCTGGCTCACATCTCCGGCAAGATGCGGATGCACTACATCAGGATCCTGCCCGGGGACAAGGTCGTGGTCGAGCTATCGCCCTACGATCTGAGCAGGGGGCGCATCACCTACCGTTACAAGTAGGTCGGCACCGATTCGCATCGGTTCGTTGATGGACACTCCCGGACGCGTGTTATCGGGAGCAGTACGAAAAAGTACGCCTGCGGCTGGGCGTTGACATAGATCTATATCTTTCGAAAGGAAGAACAGAACGATGAAGGTACGTCCTTCGGTCAAGAAGATGTGTGACAAGTGCAAGATCATCCGGCGCCACGGCCGTGTTCTCGTCATCTGTGAGAACCCGCGCCACAAGCAGCGCCAGGGCTAGGAGGGAGATCGAGTGGCCCGTATCGCAGGTGTCGACCTTCCGCGCGAGAAGCGCGTAGAGATCGGCCTGACCTACATCTTCGGCATCGGTCTCACGACCAGCCAGCAGATTCTGCGCGAGTCCGGCATAAGCCCGGAAACCCGCGTTCGCGACCTCACGGAAGAAGAGGTCGTGCGTCTGCGTGAGTACATCGACAAGAATCTCAAGATAGAGGGCGACCTCCGTCGTGAGGTTGCTCAGAACATCAAGCGCCTGATGGAGATCGGTTGCTACCGAGGCCTCCGTCACCGCAAGGGCCTGCCGGTGCGCGGACAGCGCACTCACACCAACGCGCGTACGCGCAAGGGTCCTCGCCGCCAAATCGGCGCTAAGAAGAAGGGCAAGTAAGCATGGCCGCTAAGAAGAAGAACGTACGCACTCGCCTGAAGCGCAGCGAGCGTAAGAACATCGCAGTCGGCCAGGCGCACATCAAGAGCACCTTCAACAACACCATCGTGACGATCACCGATCCTACGGGCAACGTGATCTCATGGCAGTCCGCCGGAACCGTCGGCTTCAAGGGTTCGCGTAAGTCGACCCCGTTCGCGGCGCAGCTTGCCGCTGAGGCTGCAGCGAAGATGGCCCAAGAGCACGGCCTGCGTAAGGTCTCGGTCTTCGTGAAGGGTCCGGGTTCGGGCCGCGAGACTGCGATCCGCTCACTGCAGGCTGCCGGGCTCGAGATCGCGAGCATCCAGGACTGCACCCCTGTTCCGCACAACGGCTGCCGGCCGCGCAAGCGCCGCCGCGTGTAGCTTTCGCCTGAAGGGACTACTAGAGATGGCACGTTATACCGGGGCGGACTGCCGTCTGTGCCGCCGCGAGGGAATCAAACTCTTCCTCAAGGGTGACCGCTGCTATGGCGACAAGTGCGCCATCGAGCGTCGCCCGTACCCGCCGGGTCAGGCGGGCAAGAAACGGCCGCGCGATAGCGAGTACCGCGTACAGCTTCGTGAGAAGCAGAAGACCAAGCGCATCTACGGGCTGCTGGAGAAGCAGTTCCGTGGCTACTACACCCTCGCCAGCCGCCAGAGCGGCATCACCGGCGAGAACCTTCTCCGGATCCTCGAGAGCCGGCTGGACAACGTCGTCTATCGACTTGGCTTCGCCAAGTCGCGTGATGAGGCGCGCCAGATCGTGCGCCACAACCACATCCAGGTCAACGGGCGCCGCGTGAACATCCCGTCGTATCGGGTTCGTCCCGGCGACCTTGTCGCGATCGGCCCGAAGTCCAAGGATCTCCTCATGATCAAGACCGCGCTCATCGCGTCGGAGAAGATCGAGGTTCCGGGTTGGCTCGAGGTCGACATCGAGAAGCTGCAGGGCACGATCCTGTCGCTGCCGACGCGCGAGATGATCGATGCGCCGGTCCGCGAACAGCTGATCGTCGAGCTCTACTCGAAGTAGTCGGACCTACTAAGCCAGGGAGGCTGCTGGATGACTGAGTTCATGAGGCCGCAGGTGACGGTCGACAAGATCGACGACCGCGTTGCACGTTATATCGTTGAACCGCTTGAGCGTGGCTTCGGCTACACGCTGGGCAACTGCATGCGCCGCGTGCTACTTTCATCGCTCGCCGGTGCCGCTGCGACCTCGATTCGTATCGAGGGCGTTCAGCACGAGTTCGCTTCGATCGGAGGCGTCCGCGAGGACGTCACCGACATCGTGCTCAACATCAAGGGACTTGTCTTCCGTGACGCCGGGGTCGGCACTGATGCCGTCGCCACGCTTTCGGTGACAGGACCCGCCGTGGTCACCGGTGCCGATCTCAAGGTGCCCACCGAGTTCGAGCTGGTGAACCCCGAGCACGTCATCGCCAACCTCAACGATGGCGCGAAGCTCGACATGAGCGTCCGCGTGGGCGTTGGTCGCGGCTACGTCTCGGCGGATCGCAACAAGCGTGCGGAAGATCCTATCGGCGTCATCACCGTCGACTCGCTCTTCTCGCCGGTGAGCCGCTGCACCTACGTGGTCGAGAACACGCGTGTCGGTCAGCGTACCGACTACGACAAGCTCACCATCGAGGTCGAGACCAACGGCGCGATCGATCCCAGCGACGCTGTCGCTCGGGCCGGCCGTATCATCGATGAGCACATGATGCTCTTCGTGGACCAGGCTTCGACCACCATCGCCGATGACGGGATCTTCGCCGCCGCGGTCGACGAGGGCGAGAGTGTTCTGGACACCCCGATCGAGGAGCTGGATCTTTCGGTCCGCTCCTACAACTGCCTGAAGCGCCAGGGCGTCAATACGATCGGACAGCTTACCGAGTGTTCCGAGCAGGACCTGCTCAACATCCGCAACTTCGGCGCGAAGTCCATCGAAGAGGTCAAGGACAAGCTGCAGGGTATGAGCTTGGGCCTCAAGCTGTAACGGGAGAGCAGACGTACTATGAGACACCTCAAGAAGGGTCGGAAGCTCGGCACCGACGCATCGCACACCAAGGCCATGCTCAAGAGCCTTGCGATCGCCGTGCTGGCCAACGACCGCATCAAGACCACCGAGACCCGCGCCAAGGAGGTCCGTCCTCTCGTTGAGAAGACGATCACCTGGGCGAAGAAGGGCGACGTCCATTCGCGCCGCCTGGCCATCGCGGCCTTGGGCAACAAGGAGGTCGTCGCGAAGGTCTTCGCGAACAAGGACCGTTTCGAGGGTCGCGATGGTGGCTACACCCGCATCCTCAAGCTTGGTCCTCGTAAGGGCGACTCGGCTCCCATGGTGATCATGGAGCTCGTCGACTAGACACCAAGCGTGTCGCAGCGTTGCAACCGCGATACCATGTGAGGGTCCCCGAGAGGGGGCCCTCGCTTCATGTCCGGCCCGGTTGACGGGCACAGAGATCCGGAGTCCGCCCTGATCGAGTTCATCGATGTCTCGTATCACTATCCCGGAGCAGCTGATCGGCGCCCCGCACTGGCGGGGGTGTCTCTTTCGCTGTCGCCGGGGGCACTCGTCGCTGTGGTAGGGGCCAACGGATCCGGGAAGTCGACGCTCGTGCGACTGGCGAACGGCACGCTGCTGCCGTCACGCGGCTTCGTTGGGGTCGACGGGATCGACACCTCCGGTGTTGCCGCTACGGGGGCAGACGCATCTGGCGGCCTTCGGCGTATCCGGCAATCAGTAGCCGCGGTCTTCCAGCATCCTGATGACCAGATCGTTGCGACCACCGTCGAAGAGGACGTCGCCTTCGGTCCCGAGAACTTGGGGCTGCCCCGCGCACAGATTCGCGAGCGGGTGGATAGCGCGCTTGCGGTGGTGGGACTCACCGGTCTGGAGCAGCGGGAACCCCACTTGCTGTCCGGGGGGCAGAAGCAACGGCTTGCGATCGCCGGTGCCCTTGCGATGCGCCCGCGCTACCTCGTCCTCGATGAGCCCACCGCGATGCTCGATCCACAGGGGCGAAGCGAGGTTCTCGGTGTGGTCGACCATCTGCGTGGAGAGGGGCACGGAATCCTGCTCGTGACACACGACATGGCGGAGATCATGCGTGCCGATAAGGTCATCGTCCTGTCGGGGGGCGAGAAGGTGTTCGAGGGTGCTCCAGGCACGCTCATGGCCGAGGACCGACTCGCATCCTGGGGGTTGGAGCGTCCGGCGGTCGCGCAGCTGGTTCATCGGCTGATCGCGCTGGGTGTCGACATCGATCCCGGGATCGTCGACCCGCGGCGTATCGCCGAGGTGCTCTCGTGAGCCTGCGACTGGACAACGTGACGGTCACGTACGGGCGGCACACCACGTTCGCGCATCGCGCGCTGGCCGATGTCTCCTTCTCGGTGGATCCGGGGCAGATCGTCTTGGTCGCGGGCGCGACGGGCTCGGGGAAGTCCACGCTGCTGAGGGTGGCGGCGGGCCTGCTGGGAACCGACAGCGGGTCTGTCACGCTCGACGGTGGTCCGCTCACATCGGCGAGCGCCCGCGGCGCGGTGGGCCTGATCTTCCAAGACGCCGAGTCGCAGCTGTTCGCGGACTCCGTGATCGAGGACGTCGAGTTCGGACCCAAGAACCTGGGGGCGACGGACGCCGACGCACGCCGGATGGCGCTGGCAGCTCTCGAGTCAGTCGGACTCGATCATGCCGCGTATGGAGAACGGTCGCCATTCACGCTGTCCGGCGGCGAAGCGCGCAAGGCTGCGATCGCGGGCGTCTTGGCTATGAGGCCCGCCTACGTGCTTGCCGATGAGCCCACCGCAGGGCTTGACGCCAACGGCCGGCGCGCACTTCGCGAGGTGCTTCTGGGCCTGGGCGACGCGGTTGGCGTCGTGGTGGTGAGCCACGCTCTCGAGGAGTTCTTGGGGGTCGCAGATCGCGTGCTGCTACTCAAGGACGGTGCGTGTGCCTGGCACGGGGAGGCTCACCGGCTCATCACCGATCCCGCTCCCATGCTCGACGCCGGACTCGTGCCCCCGGACGTCTTGGAGGTCCAGCGTCTGGTGGGTATGCGTGCGGAGTACGGCTTCACGCTCGATCCGGTGGCGGCTGCCGATGCGCTGGTCAAGGCGGGTGAGGTCTGATGGCGGTGCCGGTCCCGTTCGGGCAGTACGTGCCGGGCGTCTCGGCGGTGCACAAGACCGATGCGCGTGTGAAGCTCGCAGCGGTACTCGCGTTCACCCTCGTGCTCTTCGCGACCAGCGGCTGGCAGGCGCTCGTCTCGGCGGGTGTCGTGCTGGTCGCGCTGGTCGCTGTCTCGGGCATCCCGCCGCGCCTGCTGCTCAGGGGTCTGCGGCCCATCCTGTGGATCGCTGCGTTCACCATCGTGGTCAACGCGCTGCGCTGGCAGGCACCCCAGGTCTGGTTCGGGCTGGGTCCGCTGGGTGTCGATGCCCAAGGCCTTGGCCGCGGGCTGTACTTCGCGGTCCGGATCGTCTTGCTGGTGGTTGGGACGTCACTGGTGACCCTCACCACCTCGCCGGTCGCACTGACCGATGCGATGGCGTCGCTCATGTACCCGCTGCGGCTGGTGAAGGTGCCGGTCGACGACATCGCCATGATGCTCTCGATCGCTTTGCGATTCGTGCCTACCACCGCCGAGGAGGCCGAGCGGATCGTCGTGGCGCAGACCGCGCGCGGTGCCGTCTTCGACCAAGGCGGCCCCATCAAGCGCGCGCGCGCATGGGTCCCCGTGCTGGTACCGTTGTTCGTGCGGCTGTTCCGGCGAGCCGATGACCTCGCCTTGGCGATGGAGTCACGCTGCTACACGGGCGTGGGACGCACCCGCCTCAAAGAACAGGCTATGGTCACGGGGGACTGGGTGGTGCTTGTGTGCACCGCCGCGATGGCGACCGCAGCGATCTGGGTGTGGTGATGACGATGACCGAGAAGCCCGAGATCACCCCCGCTGATTTCACGTCGGCGACCGCCGCGTGTGCGGTCACCGTGGCCTACGACGGGTCTCACTTCGCCGGATTCGCCCGCCAGCCCGGGTTGCGTACCGTCCAGGGAGCCATCGAGTCAGCGCTTGGGACCGTCTTTCGCGAAGGGGTGCCAACGGTGGGGGCCGGTCGCACGGACGCCGGCGTGCACGCGCTGGGACAGGTGGTCAGCTTCGACATCCCCGGCGAGATACCGAGCGTTGCGGCGCTGCGCCGTTCGCTCGATGCGCTCACGGGCCCCGGGATCGTGATCAGGGACGTGCGGATGGCGCGCCCGGGGTTCTCGGCACGCTTCGACGCGATCCGGCGGGAGTACCGCTACCGGA
>CAYXQU010000012.1:0-1652 GCA_964467305.1 uncultured Eubacteriales bacterium | reverse complement strand
GACCGGAGCTGTCGCGCCGCTGTTTCTCGAGCGCTTCGCCTGGCACGTGCCCGCAGCGCTCGATATCGATGCGATGGGCGAGGGTGCCCGCGCGTTGGTGGGTGAACATGACTTTGCGAGTTTCTGCGTGACGGAGTCCGCCAAAGGCAAGAACACGGTGCGTACGGTCCACGCGCTTGAACTGCTGCGCGAGGAGCACCTGGGCGAGGAGTGCGTCACCGTGCGCGTGGTGGGCACTGCGTTCCTGCATTCCATGGTGCGGGTGATCGTGGGTACGCTGGTGGAGGTGGGTGCCGGTCGTCGCGAAGCGCAGTGGGTGGCCCAGGCGCTCGCCGCGAGATCGCGCGCAGCTGCGGGGCCCACAGCGCCGCCCGCGGGTCTTGTCTTCCACGCGGTCTCCTACCCCGATGACGTGTGGCTGTAGCATCTCGGAAGCCGAGGGATACGCCCGGGCGCGTGGTGCGTTGACTCCCCACGTGCGCGCGGATAGAATGGCAGGGTTCGTTTCCAAACGCCCCGTGACACGAACACTGCTGGATTCCACGCACAGTTGGAGGACCCGTTGAAGACCTACCACGCCAAGCCTGGCGAAGTCGAGCGCGAGTGGCTGCTCATCGACGCCACGGACATGGTGCTTGGCCGACTCGCTACCGAGGTCGCCCAGATTCTCAAGGGCAAGCGTAAGCCGGCCTATACGCCGCACGTCGATACCGGCGACTTCGTCGTCATCATCAACGCCGAGAAGATCCGTCTGACCGGCAACAAGGCCAACACCAAGAACTACTACTCGCACAGTGGTTACCCCGGCGGCCTCAAAGAGGTCTCCTTCCAGCGCATGCTGGACAAGCACCCCGAGCGCATCATCGAGAAGGCCGTCAAGGGCATGCTCCCCAAGAACTCGCTCGGTCGTGCCATGAACCGCAAGCTCAAGGTCTATGCAGGCCCCGAGCATCCGCACGAGGCTCAGAAGCCGCGTCAGATCACTTTGGAGGCCTAACGCATGGCTGAGAACAAGGCTGTCTACCTGGGCACCGGCCGCCGCAAGAACGCCGTCGCACGCGTGCGCCTCGTGCCCGGCACCGGTGTCGTCACCTGCAACAAGAAGCCCGCGCTCGAGTTCTTCGGTCGCGAGGCGCTCGTCAACTTCGCGACCCAGCCGTTCAGGGCCACCGAGACGGTCGGCCACTTCGACGTCATCGCCACGCTCCACGGCGGCGGCGTCTCGGGTCAGGCCGGCGCGCTGCGCCACGGCATCGCCCGTGCGCTGCTCGAGGCGAGCGACGAGTACCGCGGCGAGCTCAAGAAGGCCGGCCTGCTGCGCCGCGACCCCCGTATGGTCGAGCGCAAGAAGTACGGTCTCAAGAAGGCCCGCAAGCGCCCGCAGTTCTCGAAGCGCTAATCGCGCGAGAGGGCAGCTGCCACATCGCGACATCGACGGGGCTCGCCACTTGCGGCGAGCCCCGTTTCTTTTCACGGGAGGTATGACACGGTGAGCACGAGACTGTTCGGCACCGACGGTGTGCGCGGGATCGCCAACCGCGAACTGACGCCTGAACTCGCGTTTCGACTGGGTGAGGCCGCAGGCCACTTCCTGGGTGACAAGGGCGCGGGTCGCATCGTCGTGGGGCGCGACACGCGGCGCAGCGGCGCTA
>CAYXQU010000011.1:0-17712 GCA_964467305.1 uncultured Eubacteriales bacterium | reverse complement strand
CGATGCAGATGATGCGCTCCGGCCGCTTGGGGCCCACCGCGCCGAGTGCAGCGGCCACATCGGCCTGCGTGGGGTTCGCGTACGAAGCGTCCAGCCACGTCAGCGTGCATGCAGAGCGCATCGCCTCGATCGCAGCATCGAGCCCCAGACGTGAGGCCGTACCGCGCGACGCGACCAAGACGACCGGGCCGGAGGAGCCCAGCCTCTCAAGCTCAGCGCGCAGCCCCTCCAGCGTGATGAACTCGACCGATACCGGGCAGAAAGGCTGCGCCATCATGCCTGGTTCGCTTCAGGAATCAGCGTCAGGATGTCCTTGATGGGCATGCAGACCTGCTCGTCGGCCTCCATGCAGCGGCCGTTGGCCAAGATCATCTCGGCGGTCTTCATCATCGCCGGGAACGCCGAGCGGATCAGCTGGTTGGCGTAGATCACGATGTTGACACCGCGCTCGCCCCATTCCTTCTCGGTGACGTTGTTGAAGGTGGTGGGCACGACCACGATCGGGGTGGTCTTGTCGGTCGAACGGAAGGTGTCGACGAACTCGAAGATCTCGGACGGATCCTTCTTGCGCGAGTGGATCATGACGCCGTCGGCGCCGGCGGCCACGTAGGCCCGGGCGCGCGCGAGCGCGTCGTCCATGCCCTGGTCGAGGATCAGGCTCTCCACGCGCGCGATGATCATGAAGTCGCTTGTCTTGAGCGCCGCCTTGCCCGCCGCGATCTTCTCCGAGAAGCCCTCGATGGTGTCTTGCGACTGACCCACGTCGCCAAAGAGCGAGTTGCGCTTCAGCCCCACCTTGTCCTCGATGATGATCGCCGAGACACCTATGCGCTCCAGCGTGGCCACGAAGAACTGGAAGTGCTCGATCTGGCCGCCGGAGTCGCCGTCCAAGATGATGGGCTTGGTGGTGACCTCGAGGATCTCGTTGATGGTGTCGAGGCGCGAGGTGGTGTCGACGAGCTCGGTGTCCGGCTTGCCCTTGGCGGTCGAGTCGCACAGGCTCGAGATCCACATCGCGTCGAACTGCGCCACGTCGCCGTCGTGCTCGACCTTCGCGGTCTCGGCGATCAGGCCGGTGAGGCCGTTGTGGGCCTCGATCACGCTGACCGGTGCCTTGAGCGAGAGGAGCTGCTTGAGCCGGGCGCGGCGGCGGTCCGGCAGCGACAGCACGCGGCGGGCGTTGGCCTCGAGCGCCTCGGCCGACTCGTTGACGGTATAGGGGAACTCGACGAGTTCGCCGCCGTATGTCGCGAGCGTGTCGATCACGCGCTGGCGGATGGGGGCCTGGAAGCCGGTCTGCCAGTCGTCGCCGTGCACCACGATGTCGGGCTTGAGCTCGAGCAGAATCTTCTCGTAGTCCACTGCGTCTTGCCGCACGACCCTCGCGACGCCCTTGATGCTTCCGATGATCTGGCAGCGCTCGTCGAACGGCACGAGCGGGAAGCGCTTGTACTCCGAGACAGCCTCGTCGGTCAGAACGCCCACCGTCACCTCGCCCAGCTCGGCTGCGCGGGTGATGATCTTGATGTGGCCGTTGTGGATCACATCGGTGCTCATGCTCAGGAATACCTGCTTCATGGTCTGTCTCCTATTCGGCGAGCAGCTCGTCCGCATGAGTGCGAACGGCCGTCAGATCGTCGAGCGTGTCGACCTCGGTGCACAGCGCGCCATCCACATCGAACGGCGCCAGACCGAGGTTCTCGGTGATGGTGTTCAGCGCGACCTCCGCGTACACGTCGCGGATCCCGCGCTCGCAATGATCGACGATCGCGTCGAGCCACGCCTCCCACGACGGTGCATCGAACCGGTAGAGCGGCTGGCACGCGAGCGCATCATCGAAAAACTCCACCCCGATTCTACGCACCTGCCCACCAATGACCACCGCTTTGAAGTCCTTGTCAGGAAGCGGTAACGAAGCGTCGACCACCACCGCGTTGCCCGAGACACCCAGAAGTCCACGGAGCACGCCGCGCACGAAGACGAGGTCGCCATGCATGAGCACCAGGTCCGAGCCGCGAAGTGCGTCCTTCGCCCGAGCGATCGAATAGATGTAGTTGGTGGTGTCGAACTCGGGGTTGTTCACGAAGGTGAACGACGCCCGGTCGCCATAGCGCTCGGTCGCGTAGGACTCGAGCACGCCGGGGAACGGTCCGGTGGTGACCACGATGTCGGTGACGCCTTCGGCGATGAGCGCCCGCAGCTGCAGGTCGAACACGGTCACGTCGGGGGCGACCTCCACAAGGCACTTGGGCCGCGTGGCGGTGAGCTCGCCCATGCGGCGACCCAGCCCCGAGTTGAGGATGAGCGCCCTAATGGTCGCCACCCCCGGACACATCGCCGGCGACATGGCGCATGAACGCATCGCGGTTCTCCTGCGGGGTCGTCGTGGGTCGACCCAGGTCAGCTCGAGCACCGATGCTCGCCTTGACCTCGATGAAGACCGGACCGTCGCCCGCCACTCCGTCCAGACTCGCCAGTACCCCTGAGAATTCCTGAGCATCCTTCGCCGAGAAGACCCGTCGGTAGCCACTCGCTGCCGCCATCGCGCAGAAGTCGACGCTGGAAGCCGCCGTGGGCATACCGCCCACGCTCTCGTGAGCCTCGTTGTTGACCAGCACGTGCACGAGGTTGTCCGGGGCACTCGCCGCCACGGTCGCAAGCGAGCCGGCGTGCATGAGCACGGCACCGTCACCGTCGAGCACGAAGACCCGGCGACCGGGCGTCTCAAGCGCCACGCCCAACCCGATCATCGAGGCGTGCCCCATCGAGCCCACCGTCAGGAAGTCCGCCCCGTGGCCTTGGCCGCGCGCCTCGCGCGCCTCGAACAGTTCGCGCGAGAGCTTGCCAGTGGTGGAGACAATGATGTCGTCGTCGCGCGCCGAGTCGACCACGACGTTGACGATCTCCTCGCGCGTCGACTGATGCGCGTTCTGGTACCGAAGCGAAGAGCCGCCCACCAGTGCGCCCTTCGTCACCACGAAAGCGGTGCTGCGCCCCGCGGCATGCTCGGCGGCGAAGTCGGCGAGAACCGCGTCGAACTCGGCGTCGGTCGTCTCGGTGGTCAGCACCACGGTCTTGATGCCGAGCAGTTCCAGGAGCGGCACGGTCACCTCGCCCTGGAACACATGCTGCGGCTCGTCTTTGACGCCGGGTTCACCCCGCCATCCCACCACGAACATGACGGGGATGGCGTAGACACGGTCGCTGAGCAGCGAGCAGATGGGGTTCACGGCGTTTCCCACGCCGCTGTTTTGCATGTACACGAGCCCGGGCCGCCCCGTCGCCAGATAGTGCCCGGCGGCCGCAGCCACCGCCGCGCCCTCATTGGCGGTGATCAGGTGGGTCTCACCCACCCCGTACTCTGCGAGAAGGTGGTCGCACAGCGCGCTGAGCTGCGAGTCCGGCACTCCCGCGTAGCGGTCGACGCCGATTTCCGACAGCCGTTGAAGGAACGTGGTGATCTGCATGTGGTCTCGCCTTCCTATGCGCCCGGTGCGCTGTCGTCGCTGCCTGCAGGCGCGACCTCATCGGTGAACGTCTTGAGTACCTTCAGATTATGCTGCACGTGGTCGAAGCCGCGCTCGGTCTCGGTCTCGACGATCCACGCACGCACCTCTCGGCCGATGCGCGAAAGCCGCTCATCGACAAGCGTGGTCAGCTCGCGCCGCAAGGCGTACTCGTCGTCGACACAACCGCCGTCTCCCAAGCGGTGCATGACCACCGAGAGCCGCTTCTTGGCCTGGAGTCGCTGCTCTTCGAGCATAGCGGACACCGCATCATCGTAGCCCACGAACCTGTCAACGGGCTTGAGGATCGACCCGCCGGCGGCCGGCTTCTTGGCTTCGAGCTCCCGCACGCGCCGTACGCAACGGGACTGCTCCACCGCCGGGACGGTCAGGATACGGTCGAAGCGCCGCCTGAGCACCTTGGGCGGGAAGCTCTTGGCGGTGTCTTGCTCGGCGTCGGCGAGCCACAGGATCCGCCGATCAAACTCACCGAACGCCACCAGGTACGTGCCGTCGTTGACCGCATCGGTGAAGCAGAGGGCGACGTGGTAGTGCGTGGGGCCAAGCAGCCGGCTGGTCTCGGCGTCCACATACCGCTGCCACCGCTCCACCTGCTGAGGAGCACACCGCTGCGCCGCCGAGAGGGTCTTTCGCTTCTCCCACTCCCAGGCCTCACCCATCGTGAGCGTGGGATACGAGTGCGAGTACAGCACGCGCGTGGCCGGATCGAGCATGCGCAGCAGGCGCTCGCGTTCCGGCGTCGCCTCACCGGTGAACAGCACCGTGAGGTCGAAGGCGTCGTGATCGAGATGGCGGGACAGCCCTATGATCTCGAACGTCTGCGAGGTGTGGTCGAAGTCGCAACCGGCGACGAGCAGTCGCGTCTTGTGCTCATCGAACGAGCGGTATGCCGAAGGGGCCTTCGCGCCCTTGAAGATCGCGTCGCACACCCGCACAGAAGACCCGCCGTCCTCGGCACCACAGAACTCCTTGCGCATCGCCTCACGACGCGGCGCGTAGCGTGCGGCGTCATCGTCGATCCGGTCGAGAGCCGAAGCGACCTGCGCAGCGGTGTGGCACAGCGGGCCGGGCATCTCATCCATCTCGAAGTACAGTCCGCGCTCGGCGGTGTAGTCCTCGAGATCGTAGGCGAAGAACACGATGGGGCGATCGAGGACGAGGTAGTCGAAGAAGATCGACGAGTAGTCGGTGATCACCACATCGACACCCGGCAATATCTCGTTGGTATCGACCCAGTCGGGCACGTAGCGGATCCCCGAGAGGTCCTTTCGAGAGGCAAGGTGCTTGTAGGTGAGGTCGTGGACCTTGAGCACCAGTTCGTACTCATCACCGATCAGCGCACGCAGATCACGCACGTGTGAGACCACGACATCCATAGTGTCACCGTAGTCGCCGGTCTCGCCGCGCCACGTGGGGGCGTAGAGCGCGACACGTTTGCCGGGCGCGGTCCCGCTCACTCGCTGCAGCAGTGCCGAGGCGGCCTGCGGCGTCGTGTTGATGGTCAGATCGATGCGCGGGTAGCCCTCCTCAAGCACCACTCCGGGGAAGATCCCGGCGACATCGTTGGAGCGCAGCATCACCTGCGACGTGAATCGGTTGGGCATCACCAGATAGTCGACGTGCAGCAGGTTGCGCGTCGTGTTCTTGAACTGCCCGATCGAACCGCCTTGCTCCTTGCCAAGCGCCTTGAACGCCGTCGCATGCCACGTGTTGACGCTGACCTGCTCGGACCGCTTGGTGAAGTAGAACGGCCATGCCTTGTTGTTCACGAGGTACTTGGCGGTGTAGAGCGCACGCACGTACTCGCGGCTGTGGATCGAGCAGAACCGCACGTTCTTGCGGTCCGAGAAGGTACGCCGGTACTCATTGTCCTTGTCGTCAAGCGCCCACACGAACGTGAAGTGCTCGTAGTACGGGTCGTCGATCATCGCCTTGAACATCGCAAGCGGCGAGTCGGCCATCTTCACGGCACGATACGCCTCGAACAGCACGGTCCGCTCGTCGACCGGGGCCTGCTGGGTGTGAAGCTTCGCGTAGTAGGCCATGGCGCGATAGCGCTGGCGCAGGAACAACCCCGCCAGCTTGGTGGCGCGCACGGCGACGGCATAGACGGCTCTGAGCATCAGCGCTCGCCCGCCCCGAGGGCTCGGTCGATCAGCATCGACAGCCCCTTCGAGTCGGACAGGCACTCTCGGGCGCCCATGCTCGACGCGATGGCATCGAGGGTGTCGGTGTTGAGCGCCGAGAGCGCGGCGGTGACCGCTGCCGGGACACGCGTGTTGGCCGCGTCAAGACCGCCCACCCGGAACTCGAAGAGCAGATCCGAGGACTCGCAGTACGGGTCCAGGTGTTCTGCCGAGCAGTCGACGTTGTACTCCACCCCCGCGAGCAGGTGCTTCACGTCTTCGGCCACCCCACCGAGGAACTCCTCGAGGCGCTCAGAGACGGGCAGGTACACGATCTTCTCGGCGATCGCCGGGTCGTGCGCCGCGTTCACGTAGAACTCGTGCTCGGCCCTGGTGGTGCACACGAGCGTGTCGAAGTGCGCGCCAAGGAACGCGAGCGACCTCGTGGTCTGGGCGCCGGAGAACGGGTTTGCCAAGAAGACGACCTTGGCGCGGTACGGGGTGAGCGCGAAGATCTGCTGCCACGTCGAAGCCTCGCCGGACAGGTCGATCGCCACGTCGAAGCCCACCGACCCGAGCAGCTCTTCGCGGTACAGCTGGGCGAACTCCGCGTCGAGATACCGTGACTCGCTGCCGCTCCCCACCGCCCGGATCACGTTTCGCGTCGCGAACGCGCGGGTGGGTGTCTGCGAGAAGTAGAAGACCTTGATGCGGGGATCGAGCTTCGTGAGGTAGTACTCATCACGCTTCCCGGGAGCCCCGTCGAAGACGAGCGATACGTCGAAACGCTCGAAGTCGAGCGCGGACAACCCATCGAGAAGATGGGCATCGTCTGCATCGAGCGCGCCGGGGTGAACGAGGACCCTCACCCTGTGGGCGTCCTCGGTCCGGTACGCGTAGTCCATGCTCTGGTTGCGAAAGACGATGTCGAGCACCCGCTCGCTCGCGTGACCGTCCTCGTTGTAGGCCAGCCGCTCGATGAGCGCCTCATGGCGCTCTCGGTACTCTTGGGCCACCTCATCGATGCGCGCGATGGCGTCGTTGACCTCGGCCGCCGTGTAGCACAGCGGCCCGGCCATCTCGGTCTCCATGTCGAAGTACAGGCCGCGCGTGCGCTCGTACTCGGCGCGGTCGAAGACGTAGTGGATGATGGGGCGCTTGAGGCACAGGAAGTCGAAGCAGATCGACGAGTAGTCGGTGATGAGCACATCCACGGCGGCCAGCAGCTCATTGGTCTCGAACCAGTCCGGGACGTTGGCAAGCGACTGCAGCGCTGGGTTGGCCTTGGCGAAGGCATAGGTCCGGTCGTGCACCTTGAGCAGCAGCTGGAAGCCCTCGGGCAACCCTTCGGCGAGCGCGGTGATGTTGTCGACGATGACGTCGGTCGTGTCGATCGCGGCACCCACCTCGCCGCGCCACGTGGGTGCGTAGAGCACGATGCGCTTGGTTGGATCGATGCCGAGAAGGTCCACCAAGAAGCGCTTCATCTGCGCGGTGTCGGTATTGAGAGTGAGGTCGCTACGCGGGTACCCGGCCTCGATCACCGTCCCGGGGAACAGCGAGCGCACATCGCACGAGTCGAGCAAGACGTCCGAGGTGAGCCGGTTGGGCATCACCAGATAGTCGGCCTGCAGGTAGTTGCGCGCCACGTTGCCGTATTGCCCCATCGACCCGTACTGGTCCTTGCCAAGCGTTTTGAAGGCGGTCGCGTGCCACGAGGTCAGGTGCACCTGCTCAGGGCGCTTGGAGAAGTAGTGGTGGAACGTCTTGTTGTTCACCAGGTACTTCGCGCTTGCGAGCGCCTTCAGGTAACCCTTGCTGTGCCGTGGATGGAACTCCACGTTGGGCATGGAGCGGTACTTCGCGACGATCGGGTTGTCGCCCTCGTCATGCGGGTTGAAGGTCCACACGAACCGGTACTCCGAGAACTGCGGATCGGCGAGCATGGCCTTGAAGATCGCATACGGCACGCACGACACGCGGGCGCCGTGGTACGCCTCGAAGAGCACGGTCTTCTGGGCGATCGGCAGTCGCGAACGATACTTGGAATAGCGACGCACGGTACGGTTGCTGCCGTACCTCAGGAACAGGGCGGTCTGGTAGAACCGCTCGACCAAACGAGCCTTCAAAGCCGACTTCATCGTATCCTTCCGCGCACCCCTCAAGGCGAGCATCGCGCTTCGCGCCGCTCGTGCTTGTGAGGTTAGACCGCACCGTGGCGCAAAGCAACTACGCGCGAGGCCCTGATGCTGCCCCTGAGCGCATACGTGGCAGACCCATGGCGGCCCGCTGTCTCAGGTGGTCTCGAGCACGCGTTGGTAGACGCCGGCCACTTCCCGGTCGTGGGCGTCCGCGTCAAGACCATACCCGCGCTGTGCGGCATCGAGCCTCCGAAGGACCTCCGCTGCAAGCGAGTCCAGAGCAGCATCGATACCGGCGGGCACCTGCGCGTGCCCGAGCGACTCGGCAAGCTGCTCGGCTACCTCGTCTCGCAGGGCGGCCACCGACATCTCGTAACCGGAGAACCGGTCCACCGCGACGAGGGGCGGTGCGCCTGCCTGGGCGAGCGCGCGCGCGATGCGTGACTCCGATGCTTGGGGGATCACGAGCACGCGGTCGAAGCGGTCGGCGACCAGCTCGGGGGTGAGCCTGCGGCCGGCTTGATCGGCGGGGTCCGTCAGGCACAAGACGCGCCGCGCGAACGACGCGCACGAGAGCAGGAGCGTGGCGTCGCTCAGGCGGTCGGTGAAGCCGATCGCCACGTCGAACGCGGTGTCGCCCAACATGCGGTGCCGCTCGCGCTCGTAGTGGGGTGTCACAGCGGCGATGGCCGCCGGAGCACACCGCTCGGCAGGCGCCAGCGCCCGATGTGCGCTCAGTGCGACGTACTCGTTTTGGGTGAGCGGCCGGTGCCCGAAGGTGAACAGTACCCGCGCAGATGGGTGCAGCATCGCCAGACGTCGCTGCCTGCCAGGTACCGTCTTGCCGGACACCAGGAAGGTGAGATCGAATCTTTCGTGGTCCATGTGGTGCGACAGCCCAATGGCCTGGAACGTCGCCGGCGAGTCGCCGAAGTCGCAGCCGATCACGATCACGCGAGTCTTGGCGGTGCCTTCTGGCGGCAGTGCGTCTGCTGAGGGCGCACCCGCGATCATGGCCTCGCAGGCGGCGGCGGTGTCAGTTCCGGTGAGCACCCTCCCGCCGAAGATGCGGTCCGCACCAGCCGCTTCGAGGAGCGCCGCGGCGGTGTCTGAGTCGGGCGCGATCAGGAAGTCGGCGTGCAGCAGGCTTCGAGCGGTGCCTTTGAGTTCCTCTGAGCCGCGCGCAAGGGTCTTCTGGGCATGAGGCGCCGCTGCGCTCCACGCGATGGCACCCACCTGCCCGGGTCGCTTGGTGAAGAAGGGCGGCCATGCGCGGTCGTTCACGAGGTATGCCGCGGTCCACAGCGCCTGAGCGTACTCGCGCGTGCGGAACCCGACGGTGCGCACCCGGGGGTCTGCCAGATACGGCTTGAGCGGGCTCACGCTCGCGCCCTTCACCACCCACACGAACTCGTAATCGGCGAACACCGGGTCACCCACCATGTGCTCGAACATGACGAGTGGCACGCCCGCGATGCGTCTGCCCGTCGACTCGAGGATCACCGTCTTGGGCCGGATGGGAAGCGCTTGCGCACGGGCCTCGGCATAGAGAACCGCCGCGCGGAACTTGGAGTCATCCTTGCGGGCGGCGAACTCATCGAGGGCAAGAATCCGGTCGGAGAGGTTCACGAGCCGCTCCTCTCCGCCACCAGCAGCGCGGCAAGATCGACCGCCGAGGAACCCTGGGACGTGGGGTCCGGGCTCACAGCGCTCACGCTCTCGAACGCATCGACGACTCGCGCGACTGCGGCGGCCAGCGTGCGGTCTCCCCCGACGTCAACGGGCTCCAGACCCCCGGCTTGGAACTCAAAGAGCAGATCGGCGGGCTCGCAGAATGGGTCGAGCCCGGCAGCGGCGCACTCAACGCAGTACTCGATACCCGCCACAAGGTGTGCGACATCGTGTCTCAGTCCGGCACTGAAACCGTCGACCGACACCCTCGGTTCCCACACGACGACCCTGCCTGCAGCAGCAGGTCCCAGCCGCTCGCTGTAGGTCGCGAGGTCGACTGGCGTGGCGCATGCAAGCGAATCGTAGTTGCCGGAAAGCCACGCCAGCGCTGCATCGTCGACGTCTGGCGCAGGGGGCATCACGAAGATGCGCTGCTTGAAGGCGGTGAGCGCGAACATGAGCGCCCAGGGCGAGATCTCGCCCGAGAGATCCGCCGCGGCATCGAACGCGACGTCGCCCAAGGACTCCTCGCGCCATGCACGTGCGGCCTCACGTGCGGTCGTGAGCACGGTCTCATCGGCATCGCCCGACATGATCGCGTCTGTCGCATCGGCCAGCGCATCCCAGCGCTTCGAGGCCGTGACCCGGTAGAGCACTTTGATCCGCGCATCGAGCTTCTTCAGATAGTACTCGTCGCGCTTGCCTGGCGGCCCATCGACCAGCACCACGATATCGAGTGCGTCGAGGTCGAGCGCCGACAAGGCCTCGATGGCCGCCACGCGCGCCGGGCCCAACGTGCCCAACCGCACGGCGACACGGCGCTTCGAGGTGTCCTGGGTACGGTAGGTGTAGGCCGCATCACCATCGCCCAGCATGATGTCGAGCACCCGCTCGCTCGCGTGGCCGTCCTCGTTGTAGGCGAAGCGCTCGAGGAGTCGCCGGTGGCGATCCCGGTACTCCTCGGCGACCTCGTCTATTCGCTGCAGGGCACCGATGACCTCATCGGCGCTCTCGCACAGCGGCCCGGCCATCTCGGTCTCCATGTCGAAGTACAGGCCGCGCGTGCGTTCGTACTCGGCGCGGTCGAAGACGTAGTGGATGATGGGGCGCTTGAGGCACAGGAAGTCGAAGAAGATCGACGAGTAGTCGGTGATGAGAACGTCGACGCCGGCGAGCAGTTCGTTGGTCTCGAACCAGTCCGGCACGTTGGCGATGTGGGCGAGCGCGGGGTTGTCTCGGGTGAAGGCGTAGGTCTTGTCGTGCACCTTGAGCAGCAGCTGGAACCGGTCGGGCAGACCGGCCGACAGCTCCTCGATGTTGCGCGCAAGCCGGTCGCTGATGTCGCGCGATCCACCCACTTCACCGCGCCATGTGGGGGCGTAGAGCACCACCTCTTTGCGCGGATCGATGCCGAGCAACTCCACGAGGGCACGCTTGATGGCTGCGGGATCGGCCGCGAGGGTCAGATCGCTGCGCGGCTGCCCTGCGTCCACCACTACGCCCGGGAACAGCGACCGCACGTCGCACGAGTCCAGCAGGATCTCGGCGGTGAAACGGTTGGGCATGACGAGGAAGTCGGTCTGCAGGATGTTGCGAGCGACGTTGTGGTACTGCCCCATGGAGCCGTACTGATCCTTGCCCAGCGTCTTGAGCGTCGTGCCGTGCCACGTGCCCAGATAGACCTGCTCAGGACGCTTGGAGAAGTACTGGTAGAACGTCTTGTTGCTCACCAGGTACTTGGCCGTGGCGAGATGCCTCAGGTAGCCGGGGCTGTTGCGCGCATGGAACTCGACGCCCGGAAGCGACTTGAGCGCCGCGTAGACGCGGTTGGCAGGGTCTTGCTCGTCGAGCGCCCACACGTAGGTGAACCCCGAGAACCTCTGGTCGGCAAGCATGGCCTTGAAGATGGCGTAGGGGCTGCACGAGACCCGCGCGCCCAGATACGACTCGAACAAGACGGTGCGAGGTTCGACAGGCGATCGTCGATAGGCTTCGTAGAGCTCGGTACTGGACGGCTGCCGTGAGCGCAGATGACTCGCCGCAGCGCCAAGACCCGCGCGAAGGGCACCGGAGAGCTTCGCCCGCATCGTCACCCTTCCGTCAGTGGTCCGACCCCCAAGACTCACCGATTGTAGCGCGGACGCGCGCGTCTACCGCGCTGTCGCTGCCACATCGCAGACCGAGTAGTACTCCTCGGGTGTGGTGAACCGGTAACCATCGCGCTTGAGCGCCCGGATGATCTCGCGAAGGTCCTCCACCAGATAACGCCCGTTCGAGTTGCCGTCGTGCATGAGCACGATGTCGCCCGGCCGGACCGCCGAGACGAACCGCTCGACACGCTGGTCCCCGGGAAGCACGGCTGCGAGTTGGTCTGCCGACGATCCTTCGCGTATCAGCTTGTCGTAGCACACGCTCCACATGAGATGCCTGCCGCGCTGAGATGCCCACACCACGGTCAGAGGAGTGCTCTCCCCGCGCGGCGGTCGCCAGTATCCCGACCCGGTGTCGTGGCCGGCCGGATGCACCGCGGCCCCGCGTTCGAACTCGGCGATCTGCTGAGCGCTGGTGAGCTCGGGCATCCGGGGATGACTGTAGGTGTGGTAGCCCACGAGATGACCGGTGAAGTCGGTCTTGCCGCCGTCGGCGACGATCCTCTCGCCAATGAGGAAGAACGTGCCGGGGACCTTCTCGGCAGCCAGGATGTCGAGGACCCGCTGCGTGTAGCGTGGATCGGGGCCGTCGTCGAAAGTGAGGGCGACGACCTTCTCGGCGGTGGGCAGCGTGCTGACCGAGCGACGTGCGACTTCGGCGCTGACGCCTGACGCACCCACCACCAGGAACACGGTGAGAGACACCAGCACCAAGACGACCCGCTCGCGGTGCGAACGGGTCCTCTGAACGGTGTCGATCAGGCGCAGACGCTTCAGTGGCAGTGACTCCCTTGAGCGGGCATCGCTTCGGCTCAACGACGGTCAGGGTAGCCGAAGGGGCCCAGCTGTGCCACCGGGGCTGTTCACCCACCATCCCAGTCGTCGCAGTATGCGAAGATGTATGCGCAGCAACCGTGTCTTGATTCGTCGAGGTCTTTGCGGGGAGGCGTAAGAATGGGGACGATGACGACCGCGTACCTTGTCTACGCGGCCGCGCAGGTCGGGCTTGCCGTATGGGCTTTCAAGCTCTGGCGTGCCGATCGCAGCCTAGGCGCTTTCGCCTTGCTTCTGCCCATCGCCACGGTGGGATACGACAACGTGATCATCGCAGCCGGCTCGTGGATCGGGCCCGGGCCGCTACTCGAAGCGCTCACGGTACCGCGATTCGCCGGACACGCACTGTTCACACCGGCGTGGATCGTCGCAGCTGTCGCACTCGCGGCGCGTGCCGGCGCGTTCCCCAAACGCGAGCGGCTCTTCACGGTGGGCTCGTGGGTGCTCTACGGTGCGATGGTGATCGTGGGACTTCTCAACGAGGTCGTCTTCTTCAGAGGTGAACTGGTGATCGAGTCAGACGTCACCTACTACACGAACGCCGGCCGCCTTTTCACTCCGCCGCCGCCTTCGCTGACCATGCTCGTCGTTGTGCTGGTTTGCGGTGTCCTCGTGTTGTGGCGCACCCGCTGGCCATGGATGCTCCTCGGCGCCCTGCCCGTGCCGTTGTCACAGGCGATGAGCGGCGAGGGGGCCGCGTTCCTCTTCATCAACTCGGGCGAAGTCATCATGTCGGCATCGCTCGTGTCCACGCTCGCCTTCTTGCGTCGCCGGGAGGCGGCCGGCCTGCAGCCGACAGGAGACCAATGAACGCGCCCAACCGCCCCATCGATCCAACGCTCTTCGACACGGCCACGACCCCGGCACAGGATTTCTACCGTTACGTGAACGGCGGGTGGCTCGACGCCAACCCTGTTCCTCCTGAGTACGGATCGTGGGGATCGTTTCATGAAGTGACCGAGCGCAACCAAGCACTGCTCCACGAGCTGCTCTCAGAAGCTGCCGAGAACTCCGGTGCGCCCGGCAGCGTCTCGCAGATGGTGGGCGACTACTTCGCTGCGGCGATGGACACCCGAGCCATCACCGAGGCGCACATCGCTCCGATCGAACCCCTGCTGGCCCGCTGCGACGCCGTGACCGGTGTCGGAGATGCGCGCGACGTCGTGCAGGAGCTGCACAGCTTCGGCATCGAGGTACTTCACGGCTTCGGCATCGCGCCCGACTTCGAGGATTCGAACGCGTATCTTGCCTACATCGGGCAAGGCGGACTGGGTCTGCCCGAGCGCGACTACTACCTGCGCGACGATGAGCGCTCCTCGGCCCTGAGAGAGGCATACCGTGCCCACATCACCGCCCAGCTCATCAACGCCGGCGGTGAGGAGGCCGAGGCGGCCTTGGCGGCCGAGTCCATCGTCGCGTTCGAGACCCTGCTGGCCCAAGCCTCGTACCCCGCCGAGAAGATGCGCGACGTCCAGCTCACGCTCAACCGCTACGATGTGGCCGCCCTCGACGAGCTGATGCCGAGCTTCACGCTCGCCTCCCACGTGCGCGCACTCGGAGTGACCCAACCCACCGTGTGCGTCGACAACCCGGGGTTCTTCTCGGCACTCGATGCGGCGTTGGCGAAGACGCCCGCGAGCACCCTTCGCGCCTACCTGCGGTGGCACGTCATCCGCGCCTTCGCCTCGACCTTGTCACCGGATCTGGAGAACGAGGCGTTCTCGTTCTACGGCCGGACGCTGGGCGGACAGCAGGAGATGCGGCCCCGGTGGAAGCGCGTGCTCGACATGGCGTCAGCAGACATAGGTGAGCAGGTCGCACAGCTCTACGTGCAGGCTGCTTTCTCTGAACACGCGAAGCAGCGTTGCGAGGCGCTCGTCGATGCACTGCTCGAGGCGATGGGCCGCTCGCTGGCAGGCGCCTCCTGGATGACCGAGGCGACACGCGCGGCGGCACTCGAGAAGCTGGCGAGCTTCGGATACAAGATCGGCTACCCGGATGTGTGGCGCGACTACTCGGCACTGGTCATCGACCGAGACTCGTTCGCGGGCAACCGTATGCGCGCTGCCCGCTTCGAGTATCAGCGGCAGGTGGGACGCCTAGAGCAGCCCGTGGACAAGGCGGAGTGGGCGATGCCGGCCCATCAGGTCAACGCGTACTACCATCCGCTGCTCAACGAGGTCGTCTTCCCCGCCGGCATCCTGCAGCCGCCATTCTTCTACGCCGATGCCGACGATGCGGTGAACTTCGGTGCGATAGGCGCGGTCATCGGCCACGAGATCACACACGGCTTCGACGACCAGGGCAGTCACTTCGACGCGCAGGGCCAGCTGAGGGACTGGTGGACCGCCGACGACCGGACGGAGTTCGAGCGCAGGGCGCAGGTCCTCGTCGAGCAGTTCGACGACTACACGATCGCTGAGGACCTGAACGCGAACGGGCGGCTCACGCTGGGCGAGAACATCGCCGATCTGGGTGGCGTCACCGTCTCGCTCGATGCGCTGGAGCACGTGGTCACTGAAGACGCCCCGCTGGTGGACGGCTACACGCCCCGGCAGCGCTTCTTCCTCGCCTACTCGACGGTCTGGCGCATGAACTACACCAAGGAGTACCAGCGCCTGCTGACCAACGTCGACCCCCACTCGCTGGCATGCTTCCGTGTGCTGGGACCGCTTTCGAACCTCCCTGCGTTCGCGGATGCTTTCGACGTGCCCGCTGACGCGCCCATGATGCGACCGGCGACCAACCACGCGAGGATCTGGTAGACGATGCGCCTGATCATCCGAGGCGTTCTGTGGTTCGGGCTGTATCTGGCGATCATCTTGTTCCCGCTGATCGCCGGGGCGGTCTTCTTCGATCCCAGGCAATCGGCGGGGCCGCTCGTCTACCTCGCCGTGGCGTGCGGCTACATCGCTCTGGCGCTGATGGCCACCGAACTGGCGCTCATCTCACGGTTCGGCGGTGTGGCGGGCGCGTTCGGCCTCGACTCGCTGCTGCAGTTCCACCGGCAGATCGGCATCTCGTCGATGATGTTCGCCATCGCGCACCCCGTCTTGCTGCTCCTCGACCGCACCTACACCGTGCAGCTCATCCAGCCGTCCGCAGCGACTCCCTGGCCCATGTGGGCCGGCTACGCGGCCTTCTTCTTCGGCGTGCTGGTTGTGGGGCTGTCCGTGTGGCGGCGCAGTCTGCGGCTGTCTTACGAGGCGTGGCACACCACACACGGTGCTTTCTCGGTGGTGCTCATCGGCTTCGCCGCCGCCCATGTGCTGGGAATGGGACGCTTCGCCTCGATTCCGTTCATGCGCATCCTATGGCTTGTCTACCTCATCTCGTTCATCGGGATGTTCTTCCGCTACCGGCTGATTCGGCCCATGGCCCAGCGGGGTTGCCCGTGGGAGGTCGTGGAGAATCGCACTGAGCACGGTCATGCGCACACCTTGGTGCTGCGCCCTGTGGGTCATGAAGGATTCCGCTTCGAGCCGGGGCAGTTCGGCTGGATAGGCTTCGGGCGCACGCCGTTCAATGCAAGCCAGCACCCCATCTCGTTCTCGTCCAACGGCGACATCCCCGAGCACGACGGCGCGGTCGCCTTCACCATCAAGCAGTTGGGTGACTGGTCGAGCGAGGTCGTGCCCCGCATCAAGCCGGGCACCAGAGCGTGGATCGACGGTCCGCACGGCGTCTTCACCATCGACCGCGAGGAGGGCGCCGGGTTCGTTCTGATAGGCGGAGGTGTGGGCATCACGCCCCTGTACTCGATGCTCCAGGCACTCGAGACCCGAGGCGACATTCGACCCGTCTACCTGTTCCACGGCGCCAACGACATCGACGACGCGACCTTCCGAGAAGAACTCGCGGCGATGGCCGCGCGGATGCCCAACCTGACGCTGGTCACGGTCCTGCTGCGTGCGCCGGATGGCTGGACGGGTGAGTCGGGCTTCATCACCGCGGAGATCCTGACGCGTCATCTCCCGCCCATGCTTTACCGACGTTTCCAGTACTTCATCTGCGGACCGGCACCGCTGATGGATGCGATGGAAGAGGTGCTGCCGGAGATCGGCGTTCCGGCCGACAGGATCCACACCGAGCGCTTCGACATGGTGTAGGGAGGCGCAGTGAACCACCGTATCGTCTCGACCGTCGTCGTGATCATCGTAGCCGTGTTCGCCGCAGCCGCCGGGCTGTTCACGTGGGCGATGGCCACCGTGACTCCCCCATCGACCACAAGGCTGACCGTCCCGCAGAACCCGCATGCCGACACGCGCCGCACCGAGCGCTGCCTTGAGTGTCATACCACCGAGCAGGCGACGATTCCGGTGACGCACCGGCACTTCTCGGTCAGCACCTGCGAGTGGTGCCACACACCCGCAAGACGCGTCTTGGTGCCACACTCCATCACCATGGGCGACGTTCGCTGCCCCCTGTGTCACAGCGATCCGGACAGGGACCATGGGGTGCCCGCGAACCATCTGGGCTACAAGACCGACGAGTGCCTGTTGTGCCACCCGGTCGACGCACAGTACTACTCCCGCAAGCCCGCACCGGCGGGTCTGGCCCTCAGCTACGCCGCGCCCATTCCCCACCAGACTGACGGGTTGTTCGAGGACTGCACCTACTGCCATCAGATAGGCGAGCGGCGTTCGCTTCCCGCAAACCACCGGGACTTCGCTATGGAGACGTGCACGGACTGCCACGAGCCGGGAGCCGCCCCCGCCGCGCAGTAGCTCCCTTGGCCGCTCGCGACTGTGGGCGGCTACTCCTCGGCAGGCTCGCCTTGCGCGATCTCGCCACGATCTCGCGCGAGCACCGCGGTGAACGTGGCACCCACGAGCACGATCTGCGCCGAGTAGTAGATCCACAGCATCAGGGCGACGAAGATGCCGAATACGCCGTAGAAACTCGTGAGCCTGCTCGACCCCACGTAGAGCCCGAGGACCTGCGTGCCTACGGTGAACAGCACGCCGGTCAGCGTGCCACCCACCAGAAGTGAGCGGGCCGAGACCCGTTGCTCGGGAACCAGCCGGAACAGCAGCACGAACACGAGCACCGCGGCCACGAGCGATGTCGCGCCCGACAGCAGACCGCTTGTCAGCGTGGATGTCTGCGTGCTCAACCTGGCCGACAGCGGACCGAGCACCGCGCTCAGCACCACAACCGCAGCCAGCGTCGCCACCGCAAGCAGCGCCAGGCCAAACGGGAGCAGCCCCTTGCGGGTGAAGGCCTTCAGGCGGCTGCGTGGCCGGCTCACGCTGCCCCACAC
>CAYXQU010000010.1:3412-17959 GCA_964467305.1 uncultured Eubacteriales bacterium | reverse complement strand
GCACGTCATCGGGCAAGGCCTCACCCAGCACCGTGGCCGTGGCGTAGCGCATCGACTCGCGGATGAGCTCGATGGTGTCGATGAGCGTTCCGTCCAGATCGAACAGGACGCACTCCAGGGCCGCTATTCGTGCGGCGAGGTCGGCTTCGGGTGCTCCTTGTGTCATTCCGGCGCTACCGCACCCTCTTCTGCGTCCTCGAACTCCTCGGCCGCGAGCTCTTCTGCCTCGCTGTCGGTGTCGAAGTCCTCTGTGGCGGCGGCATCAACGGTGGCATCCTGCCCCGCTTCGAGCAGGCTGCCCTGACCCTCTCCCACACCGCGGACCTTCGCCGCCTTCTTCTTGCCGGCCGCCACTCGGGCGATGGCGCACACGTGGTCCGTCTCGGCCACGTTCATCACCTTCACGCCCTGCGTGGAGCGGCCAAGCTTCGAGATGTCGTCGGCCTTGACCCGGATGACCACGCCCTCCTCGGAGATCAGCATGAGCTCGTGCGCGGCACCCACGATCTTCATCCCGGCAAGCGGGCCCTTCTTGGGCGTGACCTGGATGGTCTTGACGCCCTGGCCCCCGCGGTGATGCTCGGGATACTCGCCAACCGGCGTCCGCTTCCCGTAGCCGCGCTCCGTCACCACGAACAGCTCGGCTTCGTGAGGTGCGATCTCCATGCCTAGCACCGCTTCGCCAGGCTTGATGGTCATGCCTTTGACTCCCATGGTGTCTCGGCCCATGGGGCGCGCCTCGGATTCATCCCACTTGATCGCCTTGCCGGCGGTCGAGACCATCATGACCTTCTCGCCGGTCTTCACGCGGCGGACGCTGATGAGCTCGTCGTCATCGCGCAGGTTGATTGCGATGATGCCGTCTCTGCGCGAACGGTCGTACGCCTGGATGGCGGTCTTCTTCACCATGCCGTGCTTGGTCGCGAACATCAGGAACTCATCGGCGCTGAACACCTTGGTGTTGATGACCGCGGCGATCCGCTCGGTCTGCTCGAACGGCAGCAGGTTGACGACCGCCGTACCGCGCGCATGTCGTGACCCCACCGGCAGCTCGTGCACCTTCATCCGGTAGACCTTCCCCTTGGTCGAGAAGATCAGCACGTAGTCGTGGGTACTTGCGATGAAGAGGTGCTCGACGAAGTCCTGGTCTTTGAGATTGACTCCCTGAAGCCCCTTGCCACCGCGCTTCTGCTGACGGTACGTGGCCACCGGCAGCCGCTTCACGTAGCCGGCCTTGGTGATCGTGACGACCATGTCCTCCTCGGCGATGAGGTCTTCGACGTCGAGGTCTTTGGCCGCCGAGGAGATCTCCGTGCGGCGTTTGTCAGCGTGCTTGGCGCGAAGCTCCATGAGCTCGTCTTTGATGATCTGCAGCACGAGGTTCATGTCGCCAAGAACCTGCTTGTACCACGCGATCTTCTTGCGAAGCTCGTCGAGCTCCGCTTCGATCTTGCTGCGCTCGAGACCAGTGAGACGGCGCAGGCGCATCTCGAGGATCGCATCGGTCTGCGTCTCTGACAGGCCGAAGCGGGCCATGAGCGAGGCCTTGGCCTCGGTATCGGTCTGCGAGGCCCGGATGATCTTGATGACTTCATCGATGTTGTCGAGCGCGATGACGTATCCCTCGAGGATGTGTGCGCGCTCCTCGGCCTTGCGCAGCTCGTACTGGGTACGCCGGACGATGACGTCCTTCTGGTGCTCGAGATAGTAGTGGAGCATCTCTTTGAGCGTCAGGGTGCGCGGCACACCGTCGACGAGCGAGAGCATGATCACGCCGAAGCCCTGCTGGAGCTGGGTGTGCTTGAACAGCTTGTTGAGAACCACCTGAGGAATGCCGGCGTTCTGTTTGAGCTCGATGACGATTCGCATGCCCTTGCGGTCCGACTCGTCGCGCAGGTCGCTGATCTCGGTGAGCTTCTTCTCCCGAACAAGGTCGGCGATCTTGGTCACGAGCTTGGACTTGTTCACCTGATACGGAATCTCGGTGACGATGATCCGGGTGCGTCCGGTCGAGGTCTGCTCGATGTGGGCCTTGCCCCGTGTGGTGATCGACCCGCGACCGGTCTCGTACGCCGACCGGATCCCGTCGCGGCCCATGATGACTCCGCCTGTGGGGAAGTCCGGGCCCGGGATCACCGTCATCAGCTCTTCGATGGTGACCTCGGGGTTCTCGATGAGCATGACGACACCGTCGATGATCTCACCCAGGTTATGCGGAGGGATGTTGGTCGCCATGCCCACCGCGATACCGGCGCTGCCGTTGACCAGCAGGTTCGGAAAACGGCTGGGGAGCACCAGCGGCTCGGTGAGCGACTCGTCGTAGTTGGGACCGAAGTCGACGGTCTCCTTGTCCAAGTCGCGCAGGAGCTCCATTGCCATGCGGTGCACGCGTGCCTCGGTGTAGCGCATCGCAGCCGCGGAGTCGCCGTCGACTGAACCGAAGTTGCCGTGACCGTCCACCAGCGGGACCCGCATCGCGAACGGCTGAGCCATGCGGACCATGGTGTCGTAGACGGCCGAATCGCCGTGGGGGTGGTACTTGCCGATGACTTCACCAACGGTCCACGCCGACTTCTTGTACGGCCGCGTAGGAGTGAGCCCCGATTCATGCATCGCGTAGAGGATGCGGCGGTGAACCGGCTTGAGTCCGTCTCGTACGTCCGGCAGAGCGCGAGCCACGATGACGCTCATCGAGTACTCGAGGAACGAGTTCCTGAGCTCCGATTGGATCTCGATGGGCAACACCGTGGTACCGCTGGTGTCGATCCTGCCGTTCTCTTCAGCCACTTAGAGCACTCCTCGTTGTCGAAGCGTCTTGATCGTCAACCAACCCGCAAAACCAATCGCCGCAAGCCCTAGGAACGTGAACAGCGACCCGCCTATCATGCCAATCCTGCCGGACGAGCCGGAGTTTGCGAGCGCCACCCCTCCCCACACGACGAGCACCAACCCGAAGACGCCGCATATTGCCGCCACCACAAGGGCCATGGTGGTGAGCCCCCTCTTCGCATCGGGCTCCTGCGCCGCGAGCTGCGAGAGCATCGCGACCATCTCGCCGTTTGAGACCCCCGGTCCGGGGCTCTCTTGTTCGTCCTCTTCGGCCAAAGCCGGTTCATCGAAGCCGGGTTCTGGCACAAGTACCACCGGCTCCTCGGGCGTCGGCTCCGCCGCCGGTCGCTCAAGTTCAGCGGCGTCTTGCTTGCGGCGCAGCTCCTCGAACGCCTCCTTCTCCCACGGAGGGGGCTCGAATGTTCGCGCTTCCCGGCGCGGCGGTGGGGTGAACTCGAAATCGTCTCCCACGACCGTACTCAGCCGCCTTCCCGTGCCTAGATGTCCAGGAACCTGACGTCTTTGGCGTGGCGCTGGATGAACTCCTTGCGGGGCTCCACCTGGTCTCCCATGAGGTCGGTGAAGGCCTTCTCGGCAGCCAGCGCGTCGTCGATCGTCACCTGCAGCAGGGTTCTGCGAGACGGATCCATCGTCGTCTCCCAGAGTTGCTCGGGGTTCATCTCGCCCAGGCCCTTGTAGCGCTGGATGTTGTACTTGGAGCCCTCGGGCAATCTCGCCAGCAGCTGCTGGAGCTGGGAGTCGCTGTACGCGTACTGGTGCTTCTTGCCCACACTGAGCTTGTAGAGCGGGGGCTGGGCGATGTACACGTAACCGTTCTCGATCATCAGCGGCATGAACCGGTAGAAGAACGTGAGGATCAGGCAGCGGATGTGTGCGCCGTCGACGTCGGCGTCGGTCATGATGATCGCCTTGTGGTAACGGGCCGACTCGATGTCGAACTCCTCACCGATATTCGTGCCCATCGCGGTGATCATCGCCTGGATTTCTTCCGAGGAGAGAGCGCGGTTCAGCCCCGCCCTCTCGACGTTGAGTATCTTTCCTCGCAGCGGCAGTATCGCCTGGAAGCTGCGGTCCCGAGCCTGCTTGGCCGAACCGCCGGCCGAGTCGCCTTCCACCAGGTAGACCTCGGTGAGTTCGGCTTCGCGAATGGAACAATCCGCCAGCTTGCCCGGCAGCGTCGAGGACTCGAGGAGCCCCTTGCGCCGCGTCAACTCACGCGCCTTTCGCGCCGCAGCGCGGGCCTTGGCTGCCTGAGAGGCCTTGGTGACGATCGAGCGCGCCGGCTTCGGGTGCTCTTCGAGATACTCGGAGAGTCCCTGGGTTACGACGCTTTGCACGAGGCCGCGCATCTCGGTGTTGCCCAGCTTGGTCTTGGTCTGTCCCTCGAACTGAGGGTCGTGCAGCTTCACCGAGATGACCGCAGCGAGTCCTTCTCGGATGTCCTCGCCCGAGAGGTTCTCGTCTTTCTCCTTGAGGATTCCTTGCCGCCTGGCGTACTCGTTGATCGTCCTTGTCAGTGCGTTCTTGAATCCTTCGAGGTGGGTTCCGCCTTCATGCGTGTTGATGTTGTTGGCGAAGGCGAGAACCGAGTCCGAGTAGCTCATGTTCCACTGCATGGCCACTTCGACGGTGCCCTCGGGGCCCTCGGCTTCGAAGTAGATGGGCTTGGAGTGGATCGTATCCTTGTTCTCGTTGATGTACTTGACGAAGTCGACGATGCCTCCCGCGTAGCGGAACTCCTCGCGGCGCGGTTCGAGCTCGCGCTCGTCGATCAGCACGATCCTGAGGTTCTTGTTGAGGAACGCAGTCTCACGAAATCGCGTGGCCAGCGTGTCGTAGTCGTAGCTGACCGACTCGAAGATGCTAGGGTCGGGCCAGAACGTTATCTGGGTTCCCGTCGCCTTGCTCTTACCGGTCTTCGTGAGGGGGCCCACCGGCTTACCGTGGTCGTAGCTCTGGGTCCAGATGGCTCCATCCCGCTTGACCTCGACGTCGAGCCGGGTCGAAAGCGCGTTGACCACCGAGGCACCAACTCCGTGCAGGCCGCCGGATACCTTGTATCCTTCGCCGCCGAACTTGCCTCCGGCATGCAGAACAGTCAGCACGACCTCGACCGTAGGCTTACGGAGTTTGGGGTGCTTATCTACCGGAATACCACGCCCGTTGTCCGTGACGCTGATCGAGTTGTCCGGGCGTATGACGACATCGACCGTCGTGCAATACCCCGCGAGTGCCTCATCTACCGAGTTGTCGACGATCTCGTAGACGAGGTGGTGAAGGCCTCGTGGCCCGGTCGACCCGATGTACATGCCGGGTCTCTTTCGTACCGCCTCGAGACCCTCGAGAACCTGGATGTCCTTGCCTGAATACGAGGTTGGTTGAGCGGGCACGCTCTCTCCTTCGTGTGAGGAGGGGATAGACAATGTGGGCACCCCCACACATACCGTGAGCTTCCACGATATCTTGTGGTGAACCTCTCTCAATTCTACCACAAGTAGTGTGTAGGAGCTGCAGAAACGGCCTCCTGAGCCGTTCTGGCGCCCCCTACGGGCCGCTAGTGGATGCGAGACCCTTCTTGCGCTCGAAATCCGCAACCGTGGCCCTGAGAACCGCCTCTCGAAGCTCCGGGTCAGATATCACGCTGACGGACGCTTCGAGCTGTGCGATCTCCACGTCGCTCAAGGGCTCGCGTGGTGCCACAGGACGGGCCTCATCCGCCTGCTGTTCTTGCTGCGCCAGCAAGACCTCATTTCGGTGTTCGACTGCCTTTCGAGACACAGTGAAGCGCACCGACCTGACCAGATGCTTGCCTAATTCCGTGTTCATCGATTCCCGATAGTGCTCTGAGAGTGCCGAGAGCTCTGTCGCCCAGAGATTCGAATCCACATAGATGACCAGCTCGCCGCCACGGAGATGGGTCCCGGTGGTGTGTGACGCGACCGCGGGACCTGCGATCTTGTCCCACGCGGTGATCACCTTGGACTGCAGGTAGTATCCTCCCCCTGCCCGGTCGAGTCTTCCAACGAGCCGCTCGAGCGAGCTCGCGAGATCAACCTGTCGTCCTTTTCTCCTGCTCATAGCGTGATGACCTTGGCCCGCTCAAGTAGCTCTTCGTCGAAGTACCCCCGATTCGTGGTCGTCATCACCGTCTGAGCCACAGAACCGGCGAACGCCGCCAGCGCGTGACGGCGCTTCTCATCCAGCTCCGACATGACGTCGTCGAGCAGCAAGATGGGTCTTTGGGCCGCGATCTCTGTGATGACGGCGACTTCGGCCAGCTTCCAAGACAGTGCTATCGTCCGCTGTTGCCCTTGAGATCCGAAGGCACGAGCCTCTCGTCCACCTATTCGAAACACCATGTCATCCCTATGCGGCCCGGTAAGAGTCGTCTTCCTGGATCGCTCTGCTACCTTCTTCATGGAAAGGTGCTCTTCCATAGCTTCACGGGGATCACCGTCGGCAAGCTGTATCCCATCTCTCTCCCATGACGTGACGTAGTGCGACTCCAGCGGTCCGTCCTGAGCCAGCTCCGAGTAGGTGGCGTCCATCGCCTTCTCGAGCCGATTGAACAACCTCACCCTGTGTGTGATCAGCAGTGATCCTATCTCTGTGAGGCGCTCCGTCCACGGGATGAGATCCTCATCCCGAGCCTCTTCTCGAAGCAGCACGTTCCTCTGCCGGAGAATCTTGTCGTAATCCGTCTTGAGCCTGGCGTAGGTGGGAGAAAGCTGCGATCCCAGTGCGTCGAGCGCAGCCCTTCTTGTCTCCGCCGCGTCTTTGACCAGCCGAAGGTCATCAGGAGTGAAGACCACACATGGGAGGACTCCGGCAACTTGATTGACCGCTCTCCTTGGCTTCCCGTTGACCCGGTACGACCGCCGAGACGATCTTGTTATCTCGAGCTCCACCTCAAGAGACCTGTTCGAGCCAGTAGCCATCAGGCTCAGCCGGGCACTCCCCACGGCACCTTCTCTCACCGTGTCTGCCCATGAAGGTGCCCTGAACGAGGCCGCCCTTGTGAGAAGCTCGATGGCTTCAACCAGGTTCGTCTTGCCGGATGCATTCGGTCCCACGAGGATCGTGAGGCTTGGGTCGAGATCCATCTCGAAGGACTCGTAACTCCGGAAGTCCTTCACTCTCACTCGTTCGATCGAAAGGGCCACCTCGGGACTATCCCAGCCGGACAGGCATGAGCAGGTAGAGGAACTCGGTGGAATCTATCGACTTCAACAGGCCTGGCTTCAGTGCGCTCACTACCTCCAGAGACAGGGTCTCCGCAGACGAGGAACTCAACCCATCCAGAAGGAAGGAGTGATTGAATGCGATGTCGACGTCCTTTCCCTCGGCCTTGACCATGATGTCCTCTGAGGCATCTCCAACATCCTGCGTGGCCGCCGAAAGGGATACAGTCTGATCCTCAATGGAGACCGACACCTTCAAGGGCGCGTTGTGAAGAGCCATCAGAGAGACCCTCTTCACAGCCGCCGTGAACTCCTCGGTCGTGACCGTAACCGTCGTTTCGGTCTCTTTCGGAATCAGCTGCTTGTAGTTAGGGAATGAACCCTCGATCCTCCTGGTCACGAAGGTGGTTTCTCCGAACTCGAACACGATCTGGTTGTCCGAAGTGCCAATGGTCACCTTCTCCGATGAGCTGGCAATCTTCGTCACTTCATCGAGTGCCTTGCCGGGAATCACCACTTCGATGTCTTCAGCCGGGGATTCCTCGAGGATGGTCTCGGCTACAGCCAGACGGTAGCTGTCGGTGGCCACCATCCGAAGAGATGGACCCTCGATCAACATCATCACACCCGTGAGGACCGCACGAGTCTCATCGCGGCTCACGGCCCGTCCAACCTTCTTGACCATCGAAGTGATCAGATCTGCGGGAAGCGATATGGACTTCTCCACCGCCACCTCAGGGAACTTGGGGAAATCAGCGGGGTTCAGGGTCTTGAGGGTGAAAGAGGCCTGCTGGCACTTGACCACCATCACGTCATCCTCGAGCTCGAGAGTGACGGCCGCCTCAGGGAGCGTCCTCACGATGTCGCTGATGAGCCGTCCGGGAATAACGATCTGCCCGGGGCTTTCTGTGAGTGCCGGCACGGAGTGGCGCACTGAAACCTCAAGATCCGTGCTCTGTAGGACAGCGGCACCGTCCGCGGCGGTGATGAGGATTCCTGAGAGTATGGGTAGCGTCGACCGAGCGGACATCCCTTTGGAGACGACGTTCAGAGCTTCAAGGAGTTCGCTCCGCGCGATGCTGAGTTTCATAGTGTTCCCTTCATATAATTCTTCAATAACACCACTAGTAATAAGGCCTGTGGGAATGTGTATATCCCCTGTTCTTGCAGGTGAGTGAGGGTGTATCTCCCTCTCTCGGCTTGTGGATGAACTGTTGTGTCCATCCACTGTTTCAACAGCCACCCCTCTTCGTCCACAGACTCTTAGGACAGTCCCCCGGTTCTCAACCTCTTGTACACAGATTCATCAACAGGCGCCCCACACACTATCCCCGCTGGCGAATCGTGTTGGTGAGCTGCTGTATCTGGTTGTAGACATCTCGTTGCGCACTCATCAACTTCTGAATCTTCGCGGTAGCGTGCATGACGGTGGTGTGATCTCGTCCCCCGAATTCATCGCCGATCTTCGGCAGAGACATATCTGTGAGTTCTCTGGCCAGATACATCGCTATCTGACGAGGATAGACGATTGCCTGCGATCTCTTACTTCCAATGAGATCGCCGTGGCTGATCGAGTAGAACCGGCATACCTCTCTTTGAATGGTGGAGATAGGAATAGGCCTATGGGACTGGTCTGGAAAAAGGTCCCTGGTGACCTGCTTGGCCATAGCCAGATCCACGACCTCCTTCTTGGTGAGTTCGCGATAAGCGATGATCCTGATGATCGCTCCCTCCATCTCCCGGATGTTAGGGGTTGATCTCTCAGCGACGTAATCAAGCGCCTCGTCCTCGAATGGAATGTGCTGTGTTTCAACGAACTGTTTGAGGATAGCCAACCGGGTCTCATAGTTGGGCGGCTGGATGTCGGCTTGAAGACCCGAGGCGAAGCGGCTCTGATAGCGCTCGTCCATGTCGATGTCTTTTGGGGGCCTGTCTGAAGCGAGAACGATGGCCTTCCCTCGTTGGCGTAGTTCGTTGAAGGTATGGAAGAACTGATCCTGGATTCCCTGCTTCTTCTCGAGGAACTGGATGTCGTCGATCAGCAGAACGTCCACCGTGCGGTACTTCTGACGGAAGGAGTTCTGCGTCTTCGAGTTGATGGACTCCACGAAGTCATTGGTGAACTGCTCGGAGGTCACGTAGAAGACCTTCTTGTGCGGGTAGTTCTGGGTGACGTAGTTGCCGATCGCCTGAAGAAGATGTGTCTTGCCAAGACCGGGTCCTCCCCATATGAACAGGGGGTTGTATTTGAGTCCGGGTTGCTCGGCTACGGCCAACGCTGCGTTGCGGGCGAACTCGTTGGAGTCACCCACGATGAAGGAATCGAAGGTGTACTTGTCATCGAAGTACCCGTGCGAAACGTCAGTCTGTCCTGCGATGGGTTCGGTATGAGAGGGTCTCTCGTCTGTGGTTCGAGGGACAGGCCTGGGCTCGGACTCAACTTCACGGGGCTCTTCCACAGAGGCCGAAGCAGTCTGGTCGACCACGATCTGGATGGTCATGTCTGAGCCGGCGACCTGGCGCAGTGCCGCCCGCAGTCTTTGGGCGTAGCGCTCTTCAAGCCACGTCCGAGCGAACTCGTTTTGAACGCCCACCACGAACACGCCATCAGGAGTCAGTTCGACCGGCTTGGTGTGTTCGAACCACGTCTTGAAGCTTGGGGTGTTCAGCTCACCGCGAACGATCTCGAGTACATCGGCCCAGATCGCTTCGATGCTATCGCTGGTTGATAGAGACATGAGTTGTGTGTCCTTCGTACTGCTCAGGATCCGGACATGAGTTCATCAAGGTACGACATTCCGTCGTCAGTCAGGTGTCTCTTGCCTCCATCCGAAGAGATCAGCCCGATCTCTTCAAGTGAAGCGAGGTCCCGGTAGGCCGTGGAGATACCCACCCCCAGTTCTCGGGAGACCAAGCTCGGTCCCGCGGAACCCGACTCCATGACCAAAGCGAGCACGTGCTTCTGGCGAGTGGACAGCCGGGGGCAAGCGAGCGGCTGATCGGTGATATCGCTGCCATCAAGAAGCAGAACCGAAGCAGCGGATTCATCCCGATACGGCTCTCGAGAGCGAGCGGGAATCGAAGGAGAGGTCACGTCGCCGAGATTCCGCGCTCGAGTCGGGCTGAGTGAAATGGTGATCACAGCACCCGACCCCAGGTTGTCCTCGATAACCAGCGTGCCCCCGAACACCGAGAGATACTCTCTCACGATAGGAAGACCGGACCCCACGCCGCGGATGTGGGCTTTCATCTCACCGCTCGCGGTCGTGTATCCGGGCAGGAGCGCTTTGTCCTTGTCGGCGATGCCCGGCCCCTGATCCGCGAAGCGGACCGTGTGCCCGCCATCCATGATGGATATGACCGGCTCTGCGAACCGCGCATGAATGAAGTTCTCAGCCACTTCACGGATCACGGTGTAAGGGATGGTGCCCCCCTGCTCCTTGACCAGGAGGTAGACCCGGGATGAAAGAGCTTCGATATACGCAGAGGTCTCCGGCTCCCAGATCTCCTCCACGCGTGGTGCAGCCGCAACATCATCATATATAGCTACGCGCGCGCGAGCCGGAACGGGTGTGGTGGGCTGTGGTGAAGAGGAGGGGCCGACATTCATCTCGGTCAACCCTGATCCATAGAACGCTTTCATGCTCCCCCGTCTTTCCACAATGCCTCGGTAATCCACAGTACTATCCACAGCGCTTCCCAGGTAACCACTTGTGGCTGCTCTCTTGTAGAAAGCCCCTGACCTGCGCTTTCTTCAGTAGCGAACGCAGGTTCGCCCCGTCCCATGTGGGGTTTTCACTTTCGTCCACAGACCTTTCCACACTGTGGAGAAAGTCGTTGCCCGAGAACCCCTCGTGGCCGACAAACCCCTGTTCGCACACGGTGTATCCAGCCCGGACTTTCCATTCGGCTGTGAAAACAGCCCCGATCCGGCGCCGCGCTGTGGAAAGACCTCCGCGCGAATCATCGTCCGGGAATCAGAATCTCGCGGTTCCTGCCACTGTCGATTCAATGGCCCCACACATGCGGGTGATGAACGGCGAGAAACGAACGATGAATGGAAAAACACCTGCTAGAACACGGTAAACGGTGTAGCTTCGACCAGACGGAATCCTAGCAACGCCCATTCACGCGCACAATGAGACCAGGAAGGTTATCCACAGCTTCCACACGCCTGAGTCCTGCCTTTTCCACATTGTCCACAGATTTGCGAAATGCTGGCAGCGAGCGAAGGGCACCCGCCCCGACCACTTGCATCGCGAGAGAAGACAGTATGATGGGGTCCTCCCGCAGCCGGCGCAAGAAGGCGATCCACCCGATCCACCCGAGGCGTTGACGGCGTCTTCGGGCGCGCATATAATCGTCGGGCTTTGCCCTGGATCAGCGGGGCAGCTAAGGAGGAACTGTGAAGAGAACGTATCAGCCCAATGTCCGGAAGCGTGCTAAGACGCACGGCTTCCGTGCTCGCATGTCGACACGCGGCGGTCGCGCCATCCTGGCCGCTCGCCGCCGCAAGGGCCGCAAGGTCCTGTCCGCCTGACCTCCCGCCCCTCTCCTTTGTGGAGGCGTGCTGAGTGAGCACGATCAAGTCGGCACGGGAGATCGATCGGATCTTCCGCTCGTCGGTGCGGGTATCGAGCCCGCTTCTCATAGCCCTCGTGGCGAAAACACCTGAAGGACGCGGCCTTGAAGGCCGCGTCGCGTTTATTGCCGGCAAACGCCTGGGTGGCGCCGTGACCCGAAATCGCTCTAAACGCTTGTTGCGAGCGGCCTGCAGGGCTGCGGGGGGTCCGTGGCCCGGACTGGACATCGTGTTGATCGCCACACCGGCGACGACGAAAGCCAGCTCCGTGGACCTGGCGCCCTCGTTCGATCGCCTTGCGAAGAAGCTCGGGGGGCTCCGGTGAGCTTACCCCAGACACGGGGCCTGAGCAGGGCGCCACGCGTCTTGGCTGCGCTGCTCATCAGGGGATATCAGACCCTGATCTCCCCCCTGCTCCCCCGTTCGTGTCGTTTCACCCCGACATGCTCTGCATATGCGCTAACATCAGTCGAGCGCTTCGGCGTTCTCAGAGGCGGTAGGCTCGCGATCAAGCGCGTCGCGCGATGCCATCCATGGAATGCAGGCGGGTACGACCCGGTGCCCGATTCATTAGACGACGAGGAGTAGACCCGAGTGGGCGGTATCTGGAGCACGTTCAAAGAACTCATCTTTATGGTTCTGCAGCAGATTGAAGGGGTCGTTGGCGACTGGGGCCTTGCGATCATCGTTCTCACGATTCTCGTGAGACTCGCACTGATGCCGCTCACGATCAAGCAAACGAAGTCCATGTACGCGATGCAGCGAATACAGCCGCAACTCAAGGAGCTGCAGGTCAAGTACAAGGATGACAAGGAGAAGCTGCAGGAAGAAACGCTCAAGTTCTACCAGGACAACCAGGTGAACCCGTTCGGCGGCTGCCTGCCCATGCTGCTGCAGATGCCGCTGCTCATCGCGCTCTACGACGTTCTCGCCCGCCCGGATGGCCCCATGCTGACGTACTTCAAGGAACAGGGAATTACTGGAAGCTTCTTCGGGATAATTCCAAATCTTGCCAGTAAGCCGAGCGGTATTTGGAGTGCGGCGATGGCCGACTCCGGGGTGTTGGGTGCTTTCGTTGCGACCCTCCCCTACATCCTGCTGGTCGTTCTCTTCGGGCTCAGCGTCTGGTTGCCCCAAGCGCTCATGCCTGGCGACAAGCAGCAGAAGATGATCGGCGGCTACATGGCCGTAGTGATGCTCTTCTTCGGATGGAATGCCCCCGCTGGCGTGCTCCTCTACTGGGATGTGTCGAGCTTGTGGGGCGTGGCCCAGCAGCAGCTGATGATGGCCTCGCTCAAGCGCTCGCACGGAGATGACGAGATCGTTGTCGAAGAGCCCAAGTCGAACAAGAAGAAGACCAAGAGCAAGGACGCCAAGTAGCGTCCGGCGTATGTCCTGGAAGGATGCGTAGTCGATGAAGCAGGAATGCGTTGTCCAAGCACCGACGATTGAAGACGCGGTAGACGCGGCCTTGGAAGAGCTCGGGGTTCAGCAGGATGCAGTGAACTACGAGGTCCTCGAGGAGCCGTCGCGCGGCCTGTTCGGTGCTACGCGTGAGGCAAAGGTGCGAGTCTGGGTGAAACCTGAATTCCTCAAGGAGGTCGAGCACGCCGAGACCGACGATGGGCCGGTCGGCGATGAGGTTCTGCCGGTCGCCGGCAACGCTGCGGCAGCGGACTATTCAGAGTTGACCGACGAAGAGCTGGACCAGGTGGCCGACACCGCAGTCGACACACTGCGCCAGATCTTGGCCCGCTTCGCACTCGAGAACCCGACCATCGAGGAGTACGAGGGCGATGACGGAGAGATCATTCTCGATGTGGTTGGCGGGGAGCTTGGGATTCTGATTGGACGCCACGGCCGTACTCTTGATGCCCTGCAGGCGGCGGTTGGCGCCGTGACCACGCGCAAGCTCGGCTTTCGCTACCCGGTGGTCGTTGATGTTGAAGGCTACCGCCATCGTAGGCGGCAGAAGATCGAGGATATCGCCCGCCGGGCCGCTGAGCGTGCTGCCAAACAGAGGACCAGTGTGCGATTGCGACCGATGACCGCTTACGAACGGCGAGTCGTCCATATGGTGCTTCGGGGGGATGCAAGGGTGACCACCACGAGCGAGGGCGCCGATCCGTACCGCCAGGTGGTAGTATCGCCGAAGTAGAGCGTTTGAAGTGCAACCTCAAAGGGCGCCCTGCGGGGCGCCCTTTTTGTTGTCGCGAGCGCTTCGGTGCATCCGATGATGTTTCACGTGAAACATCCGAGGCGATCTGTGTCAGGCGTTGGATCGGTGAAGTTGCTGCAGTGGGCGGAGAGGTTTCACGTGAAACATCACAACATGGTTGAGGCGGCGAAGTCCCAGCTGGATGAACTCGGGCTGGAAGTGCCCGATGAGGTTCTGTCTCAAGCGACCGAGCACCTTGAGTGGGTACTGTCACGAAACCGGACCATCAATCTCACGGCGATCACCGATCCCGCTGAAGCCATCAGGTTGCACCTGGTGGACTCTTTGACGGCCTTGAAGGAAGTCGAGCAGTGTGTTCCCGGCCCAATGTGCGATATGGGATCCGGTGCGGGGTTCCCAGGGGTTCCTCTAGCACTGGTGAGCGGAAGGCAGACCCTCGTCGTAGACTCAGTCGCCAAGAAGATGCACGCACTTGCAGAGTACCTCGATTCGGTGGGCCTGGCGGGCCAGATAGCGACTTCCAGCGAGCGAGTTGAGGTACTGGGTCAGTCGAGACGGGCCGAATTCGCAGTGGTCACGGCGCGCGCTCTCGCTCCCCTGCCCTCCCTCATTGAGCTTGCCGCACCGCTCCTGTTGCCGGGCGGCAGACTCGTCGCGATGAAGGCGCGTTTGACCAGCGATGAGCTGGATCGCGGTGACGGGGTATGCGAGCTTGCTGGTCTCAGAAGGATCGCGACCTCAGAGTTTCGTCTGCC
>CAYXQU010000010.1:0-3402 GCA_964467305.1 uncultured Eubacteriales bacterium | reverse complement strand
CGAGGCGAGGGTTCTTGTCACATACGAACGTAGTGGTGACTCCTCAATAGTGCTTCCACGGCGCATTGGGATGGCGCAGAAAAAGCCGCTCCGCTGACGGAATCGTCCCTACCAAGCCGGCGGTGCTTCCGATACAATCTCGGCATCAGACCAAAGGAGAAGGGGGGGAGTATGGCCCAGACAGGCTCGGCGGGGGCTGATGCGCGCCTGTCGCGCGTCTTCGCGGTGGTCAATCAGAAGGGCGGCGTTGGGAAGAGCACTACGGCCGTCAATCTATCGGCGACCTTGGGCGAGGCCGGACAGAAGGTCCTGCTCGTCGATCTGGATCCGCAGGGGAACGCCACTTCTGGGTTCGGGCTTAACAAGAACGAACGGCAGCTGTGCATCTACAATGCCCTCCTAGGCGATGCTGCGATGTCTGACATCATCGAACCGGTGGAGATCGAGAACGTGTTCGTTGTCCCCGCAACGATACAGCTCGCGGGTGCGGAGATTGAGCTGGTCTCAGCGATGAGCCGCGAGAACCGGCTCAAGAGCATACTCGAGGATGTCCAGGCCGAGTTCGACTACGTGATCATCGATTGCCCGCCCTCCTTGGGGCTGCTCACCATCAACGCGCTGACCGCCGCCGAGGGCCTCATCATCCCTATCCAGTGCGAATACTACGCGCTGGAGGGACTTTCGAAACTCCTTGACAGCGTTCGGCTGGTCAAGACCCATCTGAATCCGAGCCTGGAAGTCTTCGGGGTCGTGATGACGATGTTCGACTCTCGCACGCGCCTTGCGTCCCAGGTGGTAGCTGAGGTCAAGGACTTCTTCGGGCCGAAGGTCTTCGAAACGCTGATTCCCCGCACCGTGAGGTTGTCGGAGGCGCCTAGCTTCGGTCAACCGGTCAACATGTACGATCCTTCGGGCAAGGGCGCGGAGGCGTATCGGAGTCTTGCGAAGGAAGTGATGGATCGTGTCTAAGCGAGGACTGGGTCGGGGGCTTTCGGCCCTGATACCGAGCGCGTCACAAGAGTCTCATGCGGGCGGAGAAATCACTGAGCTTTCCATAGACCTCATCTCCCCCAACCCTGAGCAGCCGCGGACCGATATTGATGAGAGCGCTCTCGCTGAACTCTCGGACTCCATTCAGAAGGTCGGCCTCCTGCAGCCAATCATCGTTCGCGCGATGGGCGAGGGGTACCAGATCATCGCAGGAGAGCGCCGCTGGCGCGCGTGCAGGCTCGCCGGGATCGAGAGAGTCTCTGTGCGAGTTCTCAACACCAGCGAGATCGAGTCACTCGAGATCGCGCTTATTGAGAATCTCCAACGCGAAGATCTCAACTCCATCGAGGAGGCGCGCGGCTACCGCAAGTTGCTGTCAGAGTTCCAGATGACCCAGGCCGAGCTCGCGGACAAGGTCTCTAAGTCGCGGTCGACCATCACCAACGCTCTACGTCTCCTCGATCTACCCGAGGAGGTTCAGGACCTCGTCTACTCGGGGGGACTGAGTGCAGGTCATGCGCGCGCGGTTCTCTCGGTTCCGGAGGAAGCGACGCGAATCAAGCTCGCGCGAAAGATCGTCGAGGACGGCCTTTCGGTTCGCGAAGCGGAGAACCTAGCACGCTTGTACGCCGCAGGGCAGACCGAGCGCGCTCCACGAGTTGCGACACCGAAGAGCTTCAAGCAAGCCGCCCGAGCCCTGCGAAGGCTTCTCGGAACCAACGTCCGGGTGAAGCAAGGCAAGGACAAGTGCAAGATCGAGATCGAGTTCCAGACCGAGGAAGACCTGGAGCGGATCTACGCGCTCATCGCTGAGAACAAGAGCCCCGATCAGGAGGTGTCTCGTTGAGAAGGAATATGGAATATCTTGCCATCGGGGTGGTGATCGGTGGTATTGCAGGATTCGTCGCAGGGCTGCTGTTCGCCCCGTCGAGTGGTGCTGCCACGCGCCAGCGTCTCGCTAACGAGGCGATGCGGGCCGCCGAGGTGGCGAAGGAGATCGCCGAACGTGCTGAGCGTGCCGCTGACATGATCGGTGGCAAAGTCGAGCACTACCTTGGCCGTGACGAGGAGGTCGCGTGGCGTAAGGTCAAGGAGATCCGAGAGGGCCTCGAAGGATACACGCAGGCGCAGAACGGGTGATGTCAGAGCCGGATGAGATGCTTGTGCCCGGGAAGGGGTAGCGCATGGGCCTGCATCTGATCACCGGTCCGGCGACCGCCGGCAAGACCGGACTGCTTTTCCAAGAGACGCTCGAGCGGGCGGCCCTTCGTGGGCTGCCCGTGGTCGTTGTGCCGGATGCCCCCGATGTCCGTCGTACCCAGGAAGAGCTGGCGGCCAGGGCCGGACCGGGGATGCTAGTTGCCCAGCTCGATCAGTGGATCGAGCGATTGTGGCGACTCTACGGGGGCGGTGAGCAGCTGGTCACCTCGGTTGTCCGGGCCGAGCTTATGGGCCAGGCCATCCATCAGGCCTCAAGGGAAGGCGAGGGGCCCCCGTTCTCGCCAGGTCTCGTCGCAGTCCTCTCGGATCTGGTTCAGCGGGTCGAGCGGGACAAGCTGTCGCCCACGTCCGGCACGGAACGCCGGATAGCTGAGGTTCTAGAGGGGTACTGGAAATTACTGGATGCTCACTCGCTCAAAGAGCGGAGCGCAGCAGCGTTCGAACTCGGGCAGAACCCGCCTTCGGGTGTGGGCCCCGTAGGTGTTAATCACTTCACAGACCTGTCGTGGAGCCAAGAGGCCTTTCTTGTGGGCCTCTCCCGGCAGACTGATGTGTGCATCGCCCTGACCTGGGTCTCAGGCATGCCGGCCACTCAGGCGCTCGACCCACTCGTGGAGCGCTTGCTTGCGGCAGGGGCTTCGCACACCACGACCTCGGTCGGCCGTTGGACCGAACCGGGCCTACAGAACCTCGCCGAAGAGCTGTTCTCCGGCGTCACTGGAGCTTCGACCAGATGCGACGCGCTCGAGTGCATCGCGGCTGCCGGAGCGGGAGGGGAGAGCTCGGCGGTGGCGGATCGGGTCGCCCAGCTGATCTCAGACGGGCTTGAACCCGAAAAGATCGCGATCGTCGCTCGGCGCATGGCTTCTCGAAGCGATGAACTCGTCAGGGCACTTGGGGCACGCAACGTAAGTAGCGACCTTGATGTCATGCGGCCGTTCTCCGTGACGCCATTCGGCAGAGCCCTGTCCGGGCTGCTTACTGCGGCCACGGATCCCCAGGCGACCCGTGAACAACTGCTCTCCTACGTGCTGAGCCCGTACTCGGGCGTCGCGCCCAAGGACGCCATGGATCTCGATCGGCGGCTTCGCCGCTCACGGGCTCGAGGAGCCGATCTCGCCCGCGACATCGGCGGCATCTCCCCAATGGAAGATACTGTCAGACTTCTACGCCGCATCGTCAGACAGGACG
>CAYXQU010000009.1:0-18149 GCA_964467305.1 uncultured Eubacteriales bacterium | reverse complement strand
GGACTCGAACCTCCACGAGTTTCCCCACTGGAACCTAAATCCAGCGCGTCTGCCAATTCCGCCACGCCCGCGAAAGTGCAGCTTGTAATCATATCAGAGGTCGGCCTCGAACCGTGGACTCGCCAGCTACTGTGAGAACTCGAAGTCTCCCCTGAACACACGAGCGCAGGCTTCGCAGACCTGGGAATCGAACACCGAGCCGGAGCCCGACTCGACCTCGGCCAGCGCCGCGTCGACCCCCAGACCGGGCCGGTACGGGCGGTGCGACATCATCGCTTCGACGACGTCGGCGACCATCAGCACTCGACTGCCGCGCAAGATCTCATCGCCCCGCAGGCCGCGCGGGTATCCGGATCCGTCGCACCGCTCGTGGTGCTGATGCACATACTCGGCGATCGTTGCCCGCATGCGAGCCGAGGAGACGATCTGGAACCCGGACTCGGCGTGGCGCTTGATCAGGTCGAATTCGATCGCAGAGAGCTTGCTGGGCTTCGAGAGGATCTCTGCCGGCACCGAGATCTTGCCTACGTCGTGCATGAGCGCAGCCATCTGGATGTCTGCGACCTCAGGCTCGGGCAGCGCCATCTCGTGCGCGATGGCCACGGCGAGCTCGGCGACCCTGCGCTGGTGACCGGCGGTGTAGGGGTCGCGAGTCTCGGAAAGATGCCCCACCACATCGACCACCGAGGTGAGCATGTCTTGGACCGCACCTTCGAGCAGCTTGCGCTCGGTCACATCCTGGATCGTGCCGAACATCGCGACCGCGCGACCGTCGTCGTCGTACTGGACGTCTCCCAAGCCGTGCACCCACCGCTCCATGCCGTCGGCTGGCCGGATGATTCGGTACTCGGTGTCGAAGGAGTTGTGCCCGGCCACGACATGCTCGGCGAAGTATGCGGCCATCCTGTCTTGGTCATCGGGATGGATAATCGAGATCCACTGCGCGAAGTCCCTTCGGTGACTGCTGTCCACGCCCATCACACGGAAGAGTGTGTCCGAGCCGTCCCAGCGGTCCACGTCGATGTGGTAGATGTAGTGCCCGATCCGCGCGATTCGCTGCGACTCGGCAAGCCACCGCTCACGCTCCTCGATCGCCTCTTGAGCGAGCCTGCGCTGCGTGGCGTCATGGGCGACTGCGGACAGCTGTCGCGTGAAAGAGAAGACCGTCGCGGCTATCTGCTCGAACCGTGTGAGCGACATCTGTTGCACTTCAGCAAGCGCGGCGGCGTAGGCTTGGGGGTCCGCACCGATCTTGCGAGCGTACTCGAGGTAGGTATGGTCGTCGGCCCCCTCGATGCGAACCTGTCCAACAAGCCAGTTCGCGACGTGATTCCCGCCCACGGTGATGCTCGCGCCCGCGTCCCACAGTCCCGCACTCAGGCACTGCTGGACGATGGGGCCTTGGGTGTCATGAGCGCCGATGATCGCGTCGGACTTCAGGCAGTTCGCGAGTCCTTCATCGGTACAGCGCACCATGTCACACAGCTTGCAGAAGTTGCTGGGCCGGGTGATAGGAGAGCCGTCCGGCCTCGTGATGAGCGACCCCACGCCGGTAGCTGCCGCCAGTGCGTCTTGCAGCTGCTGCATCTCCGCCACGTCGAAGAGCTCCTCGAACGTGGGCGTGGCGTTGGACTCCTGAGGTTCAAGCGCGATCCCCTCAATGCGCGTGTCTCTCAGCATCCCTGTCCCCTTTGCTGGCGGCCCTTCTTGGTGTGTGGGGGATGGACACGAGTCGCGGTGTTCGCGAGCGGAGACCCCCTGTCCGCAAGCGACCTTGTCTCGTGCCTTGAGATGAGCATACCGCACCAGCGCGCGATGTGCTGTGACGGATGCACGGAAGCCGATCCCGACGCTACGCTACGGAGCACCCTCCACCCCGGGCGCACACGAAGCGGGCGCGGCGAAACAAAGAACCCCCGCCGTTGTCGGCGAGGGTTCCGAAGTCGCGATGGTGGGCCGTGTAGGGGTCGAACCTACGACCTTGGGATTAAGAGTCCGTGGTGATCCGCAGCTCAAGCACCTGCTGGCGCTTCTGGTGTCTCGTATATGCCCCGTGTTCAGTGCGTATCAGGCCGGCAGGTGGGTGTCTTCCGCCGACGCGGGACACGTATTCTCTTCGCGGACTTCCCTTAGGATCTTGAGTCCTCCCCTCACGACGATGACGGCGATTATCGCTCCGATGACAAGGTCCGGAATGCGTGAGCCCAACAGGAGGACGAGCGCACCCGACACGATGACCCCGACGTTGGCGATGACGTCGTTGGCGGAGAATATCCATGACGCCCGCATATGAATGGCGCCATGGCGGTGCTTGGCGATCAACATCAGGCAAACCACGTTGGCCCCAAGCGCAACGGCGCCGACAACCATCATCACCGTGCTGACCGGATCGCTTCCGGACACGAAACGTCTCACGACCTCGAACAGCACACCGAGTCCCAGTGCGATCTGAACGACTCCGCTCGCCTTGGCCGCACACGACTGAATCCGCGATGACCTCCCCACCGCATAGAGGGCCACCGCATACACTGATGCGTCCGCGAGCATGTCGAGTGAGTCCGCAAGCACACCGGCCGTGTCGGCGAGCCAGCCTGTGAGCGCCTCGACCAGGAACATCACACCGTTGATGGCCAGCAGCGTCCACAACGTGCGTCGCTCGAGTTCTGCTGCTTCCTGGAACTCGTCCTCACCATCGCTCATCAGGATGCCTCTCTGCGGGCAGCGACATTCAGATTCGTGGACAACAGTGTGATGGTACTAAAGTGACACGTCGTGGGCGGTTCGACGCTGATGGCGACCAGCCCTCTGGGTGTCGTCGAGGCTCCATGTCAGCAGACGTATGCCATTGGCCGTGACGAGGATCGTTGCACCCATGTCAGCCATGATGGCCATCCAAAGCGTCAGCCATCCCGGGACAATGAGCACCAGCGCCAGCAACTTGATTCCGATGGCGAACGCGATGTTGATCTTGATGGTTCGAAGGGCCGCACGGCTCAGTCCGACTGCGAACGGCAGCTTCGTCAGGTCGTCCGCCATGAGTGCTATGTCGGCGGTCTCGAGTGCAGTGTCGGTGCCTGCACCTCCCATGGCGATGCCGACTGTCGCCGTCGCCAACGCAGGGGCATCGTTCACGCCGTCTCCGACCATCGCAACCTTGCCGTACTCGCTCAACAGGCTCGTCACGGCGTCGAGTTTCGCCTCTGGGAGCAGCTCGGCCCGAAACTCGTCGACGCCGGTCTGCGCCGAGATCGCGGCAGCCGCCGCCGGATTGTCGCCCGTGAGCATGATTGTGTGTTCGATGCCGAACCGCCTGAGTGCGGCCACTGTATCCCTGCTCGTGGAACGGACGGCGTCGGCGATGCCGATGACACCGATCAGGATTCCGTCTCGCTCGACGAGAACGACCGTCTTACCGTCGAGATGCAGACCATGGACAATCGGCTCCGCCTTCACGAAGTCGGCGCTGCCAGCGAGCATTCGGACGCTGCCGACCGCCATCTCATGGTCATCGACTGTGGCTTGCACACCGAGCCCCGACAGGGATTGCATCCCTTCGGCGGGGAGCAGCGTGATCGAGCGTTCCTGCGCCTCGCGAACGATTGCGGTGGCAAGTGGATGATGCGAGCCAAGCTCGAGCGACGCCGCAAGTTGCAGCAACCTGATCTCGTCGGCCCCGCTCAGGGAGACAACGTCGGTGACCGACGGACGGCCTTCGGTCAGGGTGCCGGTCTTATCGAAGGCAATCGCCCGTATCGAGCCCATCTGCTCCAAGTGGACGCCGCCTTTGATGAGGACACCCCGCTTTGCGGCATTGGATATGGCGCTCACGATGGACACGGGTGTCGAGACGACGAGGGCGCAGGGGCACGAGATGATGAGCAGCGCAAGACCCCTATAGATCCACGGCGCCCAAGGTTGCGAAAACAGCAGCGGTGGCACGGTCACGATTCCGGCGGCAAGTATCAGGACCGCAGGCGTGTAGATCGCTGCAAACCTGTCGACAAAGGCTTGTGACGGTGCCCGTTTGGCCTGCGCCTCTTCGACCATGTGCACGATGCGAGCGACTGTCGTGTCCTCTACCAGACGAGTCACGCGAACAAGCAGCAGCCCCTCGCCGTTGAGCGTGCCGGCAAACACCTCGGCGCCCTCAGTCTTCTCGGCGGGAACCGACTCTCCGGTGATGGACGCCTCGTCGATGCTTGATGCCCCTGATTCGATTGCCCCATCGAGTGCGAGCTTCTCCCCTGGACGCACAACCATGAGGTCTCCGACGCAGACGTCCTCGACCGCCCTCTCTGCGATGTCGCCACCGGGAAGTTGGACACGGGCGACCTTCGGGACTCCACCCATCAGGTCGCCTATCGAACGCCTGGCCCGCTCCATGGTCCAGGATTCGAGCATCTCAGAGGCGGAGAACAGGAAGGCGACGACGGCGGCCTCCTCCCAAGCTCCTATGAAGCCGGCGCCGATGATCGCGGTGGACATTAGCACGCTCATGTTGAAGTCGAGCTTCGGCAGGGAGTAGGCGGCCTTTCGGAAGTTGCTCCAACCTCCCAACAAGATCGCCGCGAGGTAGAGAGCCGTGAAGACCGGAGCGGCAGCACCGAGCTTCTCGGCCGCGAATCCCGTTGCGACGAAGGCTCCTGAGGCAATGGTCCGAACGAGTTCCCAATCCACACGCCCACCGGTCAGAGAAGCGCCGTCCCTGTCTTCCGCAGTCCCGATTCGATAGTTCTCCTTGCGTCCCTCTGCCCTGATCGCATCAAGGTCGAGAACACCTTCGACGGTGAGCTTGCCTGCCGTTGGGTTGAGTTGTGCCCCGGTCACACCGGGGAGAGCAGCTACGTTCTTCTCGAACTTTGCCGCACAGTCGAGTCAAGTGATGCCGTCGACGAACAGGACTTGGCGGCGCTCTACCTTTGCCGTTGACATGAAGCCTCCGTCGGTCCAATGTGAGGTTAGTCTCATACTCAAATGACCGTTTGAGCGTATCCTCGCAAGTCATGATAGTCAAGTGATCGTTTGAGGGTTGGAGGAACCTACTTTGAAGAAGAAGGAACCGCCGGTCTGTGAAGTCGTTCGAGTGCACGCCGAGACGGTAGATGAACTCCTGCCACAGGTTCAGGCAATCATCGGCGCAGGCGAGATCATGTCCATCCTCGCCGACGACACCCGGTTCAGGGTGCTGTACGCACTCAGCCGCTCTGAGCTCTGTGTCTGTGATGTCGCAACGATCATCGAATCCACTACAGCCGTGGCGTCGTACCACCTGCGGCTGCTCTATCGCACCGGGCTCGCGAAGTACCGCCGAAAAGGGCGACTGGTCTACTACGAGATTGCCGACCCGAACCTGGGGCCACTGCTGGAGGCCGCACTCACGTACATGAAGCAGCAGGCCGACGCCTAGATGCGAGCCAACCGATTGGGATACCGACGGTACCCCGCCGGGTCGTGGAGCAGCACCTGATCATCGAGATGATCGACTTCATGCCGATTTCCGTTGTGCCAGACCTGACCGAAGCGGTCAGACGCCCTCTGGCCACAACAGCGGGCATAGAAGCCGGGCCTGGCCATCTCACGAGTCGACTCGTCAGGGGTGGCACAGGCCCGGATAGGTGTATCTATCGGTGGAAGCCTACTGGACGGCCGGTCGAGCACCCCGGCTCCGGAACATCGACCATCCAAGTGCGCCGAGCGGCAGGGCCACGACGGCCAGACTCACGATGGTCGCCAAGGCGCCTTCTTCGAGGAGTTCCAACGTCTCCTCCACGAGTTCTGGTAGAGCTATGACGCCGGCTTCACTCAACTCAAGGATGCCGATGCCAAGGAAACGGGTCGCCAGAAGCAGCAGAGCGATCGACGTGGCTGCGAAGAAGAGCTTTATGTCTATCCGTGCAGCACCGTAGTAGACCGCAGCGCCGAGCCCGAACGCGACCGCGAGACCGATGACTCCACCGACGAGCGTCGACACGATTCCTTGATCCAATGCGTTCGCCGACATGAACAAGACAGTCTCGATGCCCTCACGGGCCACCATGAAGAACGCCACAGTAGCCACTCCCCAACCCGCTGCAGTGGACTTGGAGGCTGCACGGTCGATACCGTTCACGACCTTGTCCCGCATGTTGCCGCCGGCTCGCCACATCCATACGACCATCGAGAAGACGAACGCAGACGCGACGAGATACAAGACACCTTCGACCGCAGCGTTCTCCGCCTCGATGCCAGCGGCGCTCAGGCCCAAGGCGGCCAGGATGCTGACTCCTATCGCGACGATGGTCCCCCACAGGATCGGACGCTTGAGGTCACTTCTGCCTGTCTTGACCGCGTAGGTGAGCATGATGCCGATGACGAGGGCGGCCTCAAACCCCTCCCTGATGGTGATTGAGATGGCCTGCAACATGAGATGGCTCCTTTCGCACGGGTGGGGCTGCCGAATTTCGTATACGCTAATCCCGTGACTTCGCACATACTAAGTCCGTGCCGTGGTACTGGTCAACCCCTGCCCCGGCTGGTGAGCGACTGACCGCCGAGGTTTCGCCCCACTTGGGAATGTATGAGGCATGTCAGCACCGTAGATCGGAGAACCACATGACTCGATTTGAGAGCGACGAAGCCAAGAGCCACCCACTTGTGACTGAGATGGGCGTAGGAACCTACTACTGGTGTCAGTGCGGCAAAACCAAGACCGTCCCTTATTGCGACGGCTCGCACACCGGTAGCGGAGTCGAGCCTCTGGCCTTCGAGATCGAGCCGGCCGGTACTTATGCGATCTGCAACTGCGGCCTCACCAAGAATCCGCCGTACTGCGACGGGTCACACGCCAACATCGAGTAGCCCTCACCTGCTGAGAAGGTCGACCGCAAGAGGGTAGAGAATCAGCGCCGCAACACCGAACGAGATCACGATGACAACACCTGTCGCCACACGACCGGTGGGTTGACCCTGCCCGAGTGCCATCGCCGCTTTGGCTCGACACTCCTCCATCACATCTTCGGGAACGAGGCGCACACAGAGCGCTATCCCTGCCGGCACGAGCAACAGGTCATCGAGGTAGCCAAGTACCGGGATGAAGTCGGGAATCAGGTCGATCGGGCTGAGCGCATAGCCCGCAACGACCAAGGCGAGCACCTTGGGGACGAGCGGCGTTCCTGAATGTCGAGCAGCCAGATAGAGCGCATACGTATCCAGCTTGAACTCGCGGGCACGTGACCTGAGGCGTTCAATCATGCTCATCGCTGGAGTGTAGCCCCGCAGTCAGGATTCTCTGATCCTGGGTGCAGCGTTCGTTGACCTAGGGACTGTGAGTCCCCGGGATCTCGCAGGTGACATGCACATAGGCGCCTATGGTGACTTGTGCGTGCCTCGTGAGAGCAGAGGTCCTGCCGGCAGGGTAGATGGCGCCGGCCGCTCTTGGGGCGGTCGCGACCCCACGCGGACAAGATGCGCTCACTGCCGACCTAACTGCGGAAGAGCCGCCGCAACGAGCGTATGAATCGTCCGAACACGGCGCTCTCCGAATCCGGCTCTTCGGGCCATGGAGTGCCACTGTCGTCAGAGTACCCGTCCGCCAAGTCGGCGACGTCCTTGCGCCGAATGAACGCTATCTCGTCCTGACTGAAGTGACGCGACCAGATCACCTGGCCGGACCGGAGCCAGTAGTGCGACTCGCATTCCGACCCCCAGTTGCCGACGGACGGGTGAAGCGAAACGCACCTGCCGTCATAGGACATGGTCCAGCGAGCTGGCGAAAAGGGAGTCACCACTTCGGAGCCGCAGCCACACATGCAGCGATGTGCGGCCACATCGTATTCGACAGACACATAGACAACGCCGTCCACCATCTGCGCCGACTCGGGAAGCGACTCAACAAACTCGTGTGAGTACGAACTCCTCATGCGAGTTCGTCGTTGCTCAAGCGGTTGCTGTACACGATGTAGCTGGAGTTGTGTTCGCCTTCCACATCGTCGTAGAACCCCCGTAGCTTCTTCCATCGGATCACCGCGAGGGCTGCGTTCAGGGCGTTCATGTCAGCCACCTGGATGTTCTGGCCATATACGTCATCAAGGTCAGCATCGCCCGTCGAAATCCGTCGACTGATGTGATCGTGAAACGATGGTGTGACGGTGGTAACCCGGGCTGCGCCGAGAATCTTGCCAGATTCGAGGATCAATCCCATCCCGACATCGACCAGAGGAACGCCAACTGACACCAAGTAATCAAGAACGATCCGTTTGGCCGGCCCGCTGTCAACGCACACGAACACGAAATCCATGGTCTGAAGCTCCGCCACCGTGCCTTCGTCGATGGCGCACTGGTGAGGTATGACACCTTCACGAAGTTGTGAATAGACCCCGGCGAAGTAGTCGACCTTGTAGACCTGGGCCGAGTGATCCGCCCACACATCGATGCTTGCGGCGCCGGGTGATCGAAAGGCGTTGTGCTGGCTGAACACATCGGGGTCCCAGAGGTGAATCTCGCTGACGGGCGTCTTGGCCACCAGGTCGAGGACGTAGGCCCCTGTGCCACCGCAGCCGACGATAGCAACCCTCTCGCCCATCAGCTTGCGTGTCGGCTCCGAGATGCCGGCTCGGCTGGTGGCGGTGTCCGCATACCGGAACGGCAGGCTCTCGTCCGTGTTCGGAATCGCCGGAAACACCTGCGCACGAACCGTCGGATCCACCGCTACCGCAGGCGCTGACAGGATCCGAACGTACGAAGTCACCTTCTCGTAGTAGTCAGGGAAGGGCACTGGGGGCTTTGCGGAGAACGAGAACTGCGCCCGAACACCGTCGAGATCGAAATCGCCAGTGCCGTGCTGGATCTCGGAGATCGGCCGTCCGTCCTCATGGCACGGGTATTCGCCAACAAAGTGCATCACGTGGTCCGTCGGCGTCACAGCGACATCGGCCTGCAAGTTGAGCGGGCATACCAAGATGCCTGTGCGAACCGCACACGACGCGTCAACGTACGGCACCCGGTGCACAGCGAGGTGATTATGGCCTGGACTCAGCTGTATGTCGTAGCCCTCGTCGCGAAGGCGTCGGAGGTCGTCGCTAAGATCGATTGGTGTGGGTGACAAGGAACCTCATTCCATCCTTGACTGTGACCTTGTGTCCCTGCGTGAGGCTGCCGGCCGGCTTCTCGCCCTTCCCACGCTCGTACTCGATCGTGTACAGCACGTCTTGGCCTTCCGGCGGCGTGTCGTAGGCAAGTCCCACAATCTCGTCGAATGTCAGCTCGTGCTGGCTGACCGTCTTCGGCCGAGAGTTCACCGAAATGTTGTACTCCTTGTCCTGCATGTATCCTCCCGATGTTCACGGCCGGAGCGTCTCGCGACCTTAGGACCAGATGTCCTCTGCATTATGCAGCTAGGGTCTGACATTGACGGCCCAGTGCCCCGCCGGTGACCCCTGAGGCCCGATTCGCCATGTAGAGCGCACGCTCCTCCTCGCCCAGCCAGCGGTTGAGATCGCCGGCGGCCTCGTCCTCCCCCTGCTTCGTGACCGACGCGTAGACGTCGAGGAGAACTGAAGCGGTAGCGTGACCCAACATACGTTGGACCAACTTGACGGAGTGTTGCTGGCTGAGTAGCAGCGTGGCTACGTGATGACGTGCGTCATGGACCCGAAGGTGCGGCAAGCCGGCCTTCTCCCTGGTGGGCACCCAGACGCGATGGAACCAGTTATTCGCATCGACAGGACGGCCGTTCTCAGTCGGGAACAGCAAGCCGAGTTCAGTCGTCGGAACGGCATCGATGTGGACCCGTAGCGCCTTAACCGTCTTGGCCGGAAGCGTGACCTTGCGGACCGCCGATTCCGTCTTCGGTTCGACGAGACGCCCCTTCTGTAGCTGGTAGCGAATCGTAATCGTGCCGGCAGCTAGATCCACGTCTCTGATTCGTGTGCCAAAGAGTTCTGCACGACGAGGAGCCGCAGTGAAGAGCAGGAGCACAGCCGGCTTCCAGTAGTCGGGCGCAGCGTCCACAAGTGCGTTCACTTGTCGGGGTGTGAGCGCCTCGAAATGACGCTTGCGGATCTTGGGCAACGCCAACCGCTGGCCATGGGTCGGCAGGGCGTCCAGATGGCCCCATGAGACGCCGCTCTTCATCACCATCGAGAAGACGATCATCGCCTTGCGACAGGTCGACGGTGCGAAATCTTGTGCCAACGCAGCGACGGCATCGTCAACATCTTTGCGGGTTATCTCGGACACAAGCTTGGGCCCGAAATGACTTTTCAACCTGCGAAGACTTTGCTCGTAGTCGACCCTGGTGGCCCGCTTGATGTTGGCACGACTTTGCAGCCACCTCTTGCCGAGCACGTCGAACGCGACCTCCTCGCGTGGTGGCTTCGGCCTGAGCGGATCCCCCAGTCGCAGACGACGCTTCGCCTCGTGCTCAACCTCTTCAGCATCGGTGCGCCGATCCACGGTGCCGATGTAGGTGTTCTTGTGGTTCGCCGAGTCGTACACATACACGGCGTACCGAACACGGCCTTTGGAATCAGTGCGCTTCTTGATTGTCATGATCTCTCCCTCTTCAACGCGAACGGCCCGCCCTCTCGGACGAGCCGTCTCGCTGATCATATGTGGTCTACCGGGAATGCGGGTGCCGTTAGGTGTCGAGCATGTCCCACTCCTCGCCGAGCACCCAACGCAGTGCGGACAGCTTGCCGTACATCATGCCGGCGCAGTGGTCGCAACACGGTTCAAGATCCTCGAGACCGTACTTCTCCTCCATGCGGCGAGCGGCCTCCTCACCTGCCCTGAGTCCAGCGCAGTCAGGACACACGCCGTTCTCAGCAGCCTCTGCGACGAGCATCTGGTGTCGGTCGTACCAGACCTTGTCCTCGAGCTCCTGCATGGCATCGCAGATCTCGTCGAGAGACCGCTGCCGAATCTCAGGGGCGCAGTGGTCGTTGTGGCTCACGATGCCACCTCGATCCGAAGCGCAGACGTGTCGCTGCCACGGGCGTCAGCAAAGTGGGCACTGCCGCGCATCTCGTCCCAAATCACGCCATCGAGTTCACGACCGAGCTTCTTGGGCTGGAACCCGGCGAACTGCTTCAGGAAGAAGCTCACGCCCTCGCCCACGCAACGGTCGCGGAGGTCACGAGCCCAGTCGGAATCCATGGGACGCCAACCCTTCCCGGACTCGCCACCAACGATCAACTGGTCGATGCCAGTCAGATCGAGATCGGGAAGCGGCCCGAGCAGAGGTTCTGCGCTGATGAATCGGACCGCTGCCGGCACCCGCCGGAGGTCGTCAGCACGGAACACGTAGTCGTTGTTCTCGACCGTGACGCCTACCCAGATGTTAGGTGCGAAGTTGAGATGTGGCGCCAGCGACGCTAGCCGACCCGAGCGCTTGGTGAGCACCTGGTACGTGTGTTGTGGTGTCTCCGCCATGACGGCGAACACGGACTTGATGAACTCGTCCGGAACGTCGTCGTGGAAGAGATCGGCCATGCTGCAGACGAACACCATCTGCGACCCAGTCCACTGCCTGGGTTCGTTGAGGCACTCGGGGTGGATGGTGACCTCGAAGCCGTTGGCGTACTTGTCCTGGCCCATGGCCCGAAGACGTACTGCCAGACGCTCCGCATAGCAGTTCTTGCAGCCGGCGCTGATCTTGGTGCATCCGGTCACCGGGTTCCACGTGGACTCGGTCCACGCGATCTTGCTCTTGCTCATACTCTTACCTGCACTTTCACTAGAAGTTGAAATACATAGGCGTCTCCTTCTCGCTGTCACGAATGATTCGTTTCACGCTGCCTTGTGGTGGAGATCGCAGACCGGCAGTGCGCCGTGCAGAGGAATGTCAGGCCTCACCACCCTCGGGGTAGTCGGCTGCCGACGTGTTCGCAGCTCGGAACAGACCACCGGCCGTCTCGACCCACTGCTCGGCGAAATACCGACGACGGGTCTCGGCGTCTTCGACGTAGATGGCATCCGCTGTCGGCAATGTCAGTGCCGCGATCGTGGTGCCGAGCGTCATCTTGTAGGCCGTGAGGACGGTTTGCATGAACGACTGATCGAACTCGCTCAACTCATAGAGCTCGGGGTCCTTCGTCAGACAGCGCATCAGCTCCTCGTACGGGAACCCGTGCTGCCAGCGAGCGATGTAAAGGAGCTTCATCCCCAGCGCCGTGTCCTCGATGAAACCGGGAACGTCGGCAGCACCCTCCGAGTCTTTGACCCAGTCGTAGAGTTCAGCCACACCTTCGAGCCGGATCGACTCGCCGGTCCAGGTGCCCTCGCGGCCGTACTCGGCTGTAGCGAGCACCCACGCGTCGATCGGGTCGTACGTCGCCACTCGACCCTGCCTGCCGACAGCGCCCTGGAAGGACGGCTTGAGGCCGATGCCCGTGAGGGCGTGCTGGAGCATTCGCTCGCTGAACGCTATGTCGAAGCGCTTGAGCGTCTCGCGCAGTTCCTCGCGTGTGATTCGCCTCATCTCGACCTCCCAGAAGAAAATAAAACGTAGATAACTTGCTCGTTAGTATACAATGGAACTATCACGAAGCAAGAGGATTGCGTTATATTTATTGAGACATCGCTGATACGTGCTCTGAGCAGCGGCTATTTGGAGCTGCCGGCACCGGCAAAGTGACGTTGGAGCGATTCGGCCGGTTGGTCGGTACTGTCTAGGTGATGACGCGAGACGGCTGGGACGAGTGCTGCCGAGCACACACTCCCGGCGACGAGAGGAACTACAGTGGCACGGCGAAAGCAATCGATCCTCAAGCGAGACGCCGACGGCAATGTCGTATATGACGACAAGGGCCGGGCGGTCGTCGAGCGGAAGGTGGCCGCATCGGGAGCCTCTTTCAGGCAACCCAAACGGGCCACGAGCGGTCAGGTCGCATGTCGGCCCATGACCGAGGACGAACGCCAGCGTTACGGAACTCCTAGAGGTGCGTTGACCCCCGAGGAACGCGAGCGCAGGGGTCGTGCAGCTCTGCTGATGACCGCAGACGAACGCAAGCGCTACGGCGTGTAGCCGGGCGCCACCCAACCTTCCCGGAGCATACGGTCCGACGGGCATGAGGAACCCGCCGCATGGACCCTCGAGTGCCGGCTCGAGACCCCCCTCCCACGAGGAGCATGGAGCGGTGAGCAACCACCGTTGAGGAACTCGTGAGATCGGCCGTCAGAGGGTCATTGCTCGCGTGCGTAGTGCGTACGCGAAACGGTCGCCATGACTTCTAGATCCCGCCCGTGAGTTCCATCCCAGATTCCTCCCCTTCAGGGGGGAGCCGCCGTCGCAGTGCCGAAAGGCAGCGGGCAACGACTGAGGTGTAAAGCTGCACCTGGGACCGCTGGCTCGATTGAGCCGAGAGGTCGTTGTCTTTCCGAGACAGGGCGGAACTGTGTCCACAAGCTCGAGATGGACACTGACCACTTCACCACGAAGACGACCGAAGTCGGTACACACACAACACACTCGGTGGGATCGGAGATCACGCCGACCGACGAGCGGAGCGAGACGCATCCTGACTCTGCTCTTCAGCCCTTGTACGAGTCGACTTCGGCGTCACACGGACTTGAAGCCGAGTCTCGAAACCCAGCCGACAGGAAGAGATTACAGCTTGCTGCGACGGCTGCATATCGAACTGAATGCGACCCGCCCGTCGGGATCTTCGGACTGGAGCCTTCCTCTCTGTCGGTGCGCTCGCGACCAAGAACCAAGGCCGCATCACCAGCTAGATAGATCGCCCTTCTGGCGCTCCGAATCGGTACTACATAGGTAGCCGACTCAACGAAGGAGACCTCGTGAACCACGCTGACCGCAGTGCGACGGAAGAGGCTGACGCACGGTTCGAGCTTGCCATCGAAATGGCCGACAAGACCGCCAGATTGCACCTCGTGCTGATCGCGTGCCTGCTCGCCTTGAACCTGCTCGTGCTCGCACTGGCGGTGCTCCAGTAGAGGCCGTCGGAGATAGTCTCCCCGGTCCAGTGACCGGGTTCGACGCACCTATTTCCGAAGGACGACACCATGGGTAGACCACGAAGCCCCTACGGGCGTACAGCAGCCCGCTACAACCGCCTTTCACACGGTGTGATGGTGGACGCCGTCCTCGGTTCACGAGGCCCTGAGAACTGCCCTCACGCGGCCACGTGTCCAGTCGCCAAAGAGGACGAGCTGCGCCACATGTGCGTACCTGGAGAAGATTGTCCGTGGGAGCGACGCCTGCTGCAGCGATTCATCAGGGACGCGGCACGCAACTACACCGAGTGCCTCAACTGGCTGACCAGACAGGAACGGGACCTGATCATCTACCGGCTGGGCATTCTGACTCTAAGACGCATCAGACTCAGTGCCCTGATCGCCAACGAAGGACTGCTCCGCGATAAGGTCCATCCTGTGTCGGGTGTCGTCTACGGCAAGCAGTCAGCCCTCGGGATCGGACGTTATGCGACCGCGATCCACAACGAAACACAGCCGTTGATGACGCTGCTACTGGTGGATCCGGACAGTGCCGCAGCGGAGTCGGAGTAACGCCTACTGCAGCGGCGCCCAGAACCACTCTCAGGAGGTCCGATTGACGGCATTCGTCTTGAATGCCTCGAATGCCGTCTCCGACAGCGGTATCACGGGTCCCCAAAACATATCCGACTAGATCTGTCATGAATATGTTGTGAAGTTGCTGCTGGTGGCACGGACGTTGCGTTCCAAGTGGGTGTCCGATCTGAGGCATGGAGGCCCGATGCGACTGGCGGTGAAGCAGCAGAGTGTGATTGCGACGATCCTTGTGGTCGCCGTTGTTGCCGCTGCGCTCGCTGTCTTCTGCGTTGACGGTATTCATGTGCCATCGGCAGGTGAGCTCGGGGACGCCTGCGCTGCAATGACACATTCGGCGGCGCTCGGAGTGGCGGATGTCACCGAGTCGTCGCCCGCAATCGCCTCGGTCCTTGTGGCCGCCGTCGTTGGCTTCGCGTCTGCCTTCAACGCAGCGTTCATGCGTGTTGCTGGTCGCGGCCTCGCCGTGTCTGTCGGATCACCTGTCGATCCTCTCAACGGGCGGCTTCGGCTCTAGGATCCTCTCGCCCTCATCAGCATCGGGCTGCTGAGGTATCTGCTGCAATCGTCGAGGCAAGTGCCTCCGATCGTGGCATCGCACGTCCCACGTCTACCGACGCGAGGACGCAGACGAGAGGAACTGACCAATGACTGCTGTGCACATCCGGACCGACGGCATGTATTGCGACGCCTGTCCGCACCGCATCGAGTCCCGAATCGAGCACCTTTCGGGCGTGAAGGCCGCACGGTCGTACCGCACCCTGCACCTGACTTCGGTCCTCTACGATCCCGAACTCATCGACGCTGACACCATCCGCACCGAGATCACAGGTGCCGGGTTCAGTGCCCACGTCGTCACCGCAGGACCGGACCCCCTGGTGGTCCAGCAGCGCCTGAACGAAGAGACCATCGCCCGCACGGGCGAGATAAGGAGATAGTCATGAACACCAAGATCAAAGTAGCCGTCGGCACGATCGCCGGCCTCATCGCAGGTGCCATGCTTGTAGGAACCGCAGTCGCGGCGCCTCGGATGATGGCAACGCCCGCCTTCAACGGCTACACGATGATGAGCACAAACCGCACTTCGGACACCTTCGACCGACCGAGCATCGCCGAGATGAACGCCTTCATGGATTACTACCGCACGTCGGATGGGTCCGTGGACGTCGACCGCATGTACGCGGATGTCACGAGCGGCAAGGTCACGCCACCGTGCGCCGGAGGCACGACAGGTACCGAGCAGACCACAGAGCCTCAGGGCGGACGGCTTTCGTATCGCCGTGGTCCCGCGATGATGCAGGGACTGTCAGGCAGCGGCTCGACCGGCTACGGAATGATGGGTTCTGTCTACTAAGACCGCCTGAACCGGGGCGGTCGCGTCGCCGGGCCGCCCCGATCACAGGCCTGACCGGATACGACTACACGAGGAGTGAGCTCCAATGATGTTTCTATGGCTTCCGTTTCTGTTCCTGGTCCCGCTCGCGATGCTCTGGATGATGCGGCCGGACGCCGACATGCGTGGTGTGGGGCATGCGGGTCGTGCTGTGACACCGACTGCAGGTGGACCCGATCCGATCCAGATCGCACGCCAGCGCTTGGCACGGGGCGAGATCAGCACCTCCGAGTACGAGGAGATCCGACACGCCATCGGCTGAAGATGAGCACGGCGCAGCAGGTCGTCGTTGAACTCCAGCAGCGACCGTCGCCGGCTCCTCCCCTCGCCATGGGTACAGAGAAGCAGTGGCCAAAGGAAGGTGGATCATGCATAGGCTTGTGACACCGATAGTCGCAGCGGGCCTTGTCATCGTCGGCCTGACCGGCATCATCGTGACCGCAGCGTACCTCCAACCTGTCGTCCCTGTTGGAACAGCACCCGCGAGCGGGATGGATGCGATGTTCATCGAGCAGATGATCCCCCACCACGACGATGCTATCGAGATGGCGGAGCTGGCGCTCACGCGTGCCGAGCATCCCGAGATCAGGCAGCTTGCGGCAGACATCAAGCGGACTCAGACCGCCGAGAACGCACAGATGCGGACCTGGTACCGGGAGTGGTTCGGTGTCCCTGTCCCTGATGTCGGCGGCTCGTCCCAGATGATGGGCGGCATGATGGGCTCTGGCGCCATGGACATGGCTGATCTCGAGGCCGCAGAGCCGTTCGACAAGGCGTTCATCGAGGCGATGATCCCGCACCACCAGACCGCGATCATGATGTCGCAGATGGCCGGCGGTGCTTCCGGTAGACCCGAGATGCGTGGACTGACGTCGTCGATCATCGAGGCGCAGAGCACGGAGATCGACAGCATGCAGGCTTGGTATGAGGAATGGTACGGGCGCTGATGATCCGAGTCGCACCCGAAGACTGAAGGAGTTGGACACACCATGATGGGTCGAGGATACGGGTACGGTTACAACATGATGGGCGGCTACGGCTGGTTCGGTGCGCTGCTCATGCTCTTCTTCGGCGCACTGGTCATCGCGGGAATCGTGCTGCTGATCGTCTGGGCGGTGAGAGCCTCAGCAAGTCATCCGACCACTGGCGCTGGGACACTGCCTCCTGGATCGGTTGGCCATGACGAAGCTGTGGCCATCGCCAAGCGCAGGTGTGCGAACGGTGAGATCACGACGCAGGAGTACGACGAGATCATGCGTGCGCTCGGCGGCTAGCGATGCCGGAGCACCAGAACGTCACGGGTCCTCACGCACAGCACTCCGGACCCCCAGCCAGCGGTGGTCGATCGCACGAAGCACATGCGAGCGGTCGGCATGAAGGTCACTCGGTAGCCGACTTCCGCCGTCGCTTCTGGGTGAGTCTCGCACTGACCGTCCCCGTCATCCTGATCTCACCGGGCCTGCCACTTGTCCCGGGTGGCCGCATCCTCGACGTGCCGGGCGCCGACTGGATCTTGCTCGCACTCTCGACCGTGCTCTATGTCTACGGCGGTATGCCGTTCCTGAAGGGTTTCGTCCGGGAGTTGCGTGATCGCAAGCCCGGGATGATGACGCTTGTCGCCGTCGCGATCAGCGTCGCGTACTTCTATAGTGCGGCCACCGTCTTCGGACTAGAAGGCATGCCCTTCTTCTGGGAGCTCGCTACCCTGATCGACATCATGCTGCTCGGCCATTGGGTAGAGATGCGCTCGGTGGGCGAGGCATCCAAGGCGCTCGAATCACTCGCCCGACTCATGCCGTCTCAGGCCCACCGCAGGAATCCCGACGGCACCACGACGGACGTGGATCTCGAGCAGCTGCAGCCGGGTGACGTGGTCGTGGTCAAGCCCGGTGAGAAGATCCCGGCCGACGGAGATGTGCTCGAGGGGCGCTCCTCGGTCGATGAGTCGATGCTCACCGGTGAATCGGTTCCGGTGTCCAAATCGACGGGACAGCGGGTCATAGGCGGGTCGGTGAACGGCGAGGGAGCGCTGGCTGTCACCGTCGCCCGGACCGGTGCGGAATCGTTTTTGTCTCAGGTGATAGAGCTCGTGCGTGAAGCACAGGAATCGAAGTCCAAGACGCAGGACCTGGCCGACCGGGCGGCGATGTGGCTCACGATCGTGGCCCTCGGTGGCGGACTGCTCACGTTCACCGCATGGCTCGGTCTGGGAGAGTTGCTGGCCTACGCG
>CAYXQU010000008.1:0-19076 GCA_964467305.1 uncultured Eubacteriales bacterium | reverse complement strand
GTTGAGCAGCTCGAGGAACTCGGCCCGCAGCGGAGCGAACTCCAGCCCCTCACCGATCACAGACGATTCGAACGCCGAGAGGGTCGCAATGCACACCTCGTGCCCCGCCGAGCGCAGCCCGATGCCCAGCGCGATGTAGGGCTGCACATCGCCTCGCGTGCCGACTGCCGGAATCAATACTCGCATGAAGGAGCCTCCGATGAGGGCCGGTGAGTCCATCTTGGACGCATCGGGGCGAGCGGTTGCCGAGAGACGCATTCACTTGCCGGGCCCCGAGGCGCAGCGTCGCCGAATCCAGCGTGGTGTTGGACGTGCTGTTAGGCCCGCCTCAGCCGATGACCCCCTCGATTCGACGTGCCAAGCCCACTACCAGCGCTTCTTCCGACGAGACCTCATGCAACTGGGCATCCGCCCTCGGGTTAAACACCGAATACAGAATCCTCCGGTGCTGGACGGAGACAGCCCGACGGGCCTACTGAATCATCACGTCAGCCATGAAGCGCAGTCTCGCGATCCACACGTCATACAGCGGTCTCCCGGCATACGTGCAGAAGGGCACCTCATCCGCCGCTACGTGTGCAGCGATTCCATACGTGGAGCGAACAGCTCGGATGTGGGCACCGGTCGATTCGTTCTTGTGTGCATAGAAGTTCCTGAGCTTCCGAACCATGGGCTCCGGATTGCTGTCGTGCCCGGCGCCAGCGGATATTTGCTGCAGGTTCGCCAATCCGAGTCTCGTGCACGCCTCGCGAAGCTCCTTTGCCACATGCCAATCTGGTGGCCGCTTCGGCGCCCAACCGTCCGCCGGATATGTGGCCAGAAGCGCCGGCCAGACATCCTCGTGCCGGTTGAGCCCCGGCACTGGTGGCACAACTACATGCGTCATCGTGACCGGACCGTCGCACGCAGATGCGTAGAATACGCGCCTACAATAGCGTGCCCACGCATCGTGGAGTTGCATCACCGCCTGCGCTGCGGCGGAGGAGTGAACATCGGCCCCAGGAGCCAAGTCACAGGCGCGACACGTCGGCGCACAAGCGAAGAGATCGAGCAGCAACTTCGTCTCCCGCTCGAACGCGCGTCTGCTCTTGATAAGACCGTCTGCGCCCATCCGACTAGATGATGTCGAGTTCGCTCAAGAGCGAGTCATCCGTCAAGGCCCGGTAGAACGCCGTGAATCGGGGGCCGCGACTAGACATCCGCGTCGTCGCCCCTTCGTCAACGGCCTTGGCGAACTCCATGAGTTGTTGCGGGGCTGTCTCGGGCTCATCCATGACCGAGTTCAGGACCGAGAGGTTACGGAGCACGGCCTGGGTGTCCAGAAGCGGGGCAGGTCCAGTCGGCATACTTGCATCCATCCGGCCTGCGGGCACGCCGTGTCTCGCGTGTACCACCGCGACCATCAACAGCAGCAGGTGGGGTGGCGAAGCGAGCCGACTGCCGGCCAAGACCTCGTCGTATTCGGAGCCGAGCAGGTTGATGGCCTCTGTAACCCGGGCGACCGCATCGCGCAGAGCTTCACTCCCGGCCTCTTGCGCACCCTTATCTAACGTCGCGTACAGTCTGTCGATGTTTGGCTCACCGCCATCAGCGATTCCGGTCATCACTAGCCCGAGCGCTTCGGCAACAAGTGAGTGGTGGTAGAGGCGAACCAGCCGGCGTTTTGTGAAGGTGCCCCACCTTTCCCAGCGAGGTATGTTTGACGCAGCCAGCTCATTCACTGCCCATTTGAATGGCCCACCGTACTTCGCGTGGCGCAGCTCGGGGGGCGTGAGCGTAATGGTGTATGAGTTCATCCTGGAGAACATCTCGAGCACGGCCTCATCAGGCGCGTTGAGGAGACTGTAGACGCCCACGCGGTAACCGAGAAAATCCCGCTGGAGCCCTTCATCGAGGTCGCCGTACGTCAATCCGGCGAACTCTCCCGCGCGGGCGGTGAGTCGCAGTTTGTTGTCTGCGAACTCCAGGATTGCCCTCAAGCGCTGCTGGCCATCGACGACTTCGGTTACCGAAGTCATCGTCTTCACATCGACGATTGGTCGGAAGAGGAGGCTTGGGAGCGGCAGTCCTCGCAGTATAGTGTCGATCAGGAATACCTTCGCTGCGGAACTCCAGACTTCGCCTCTTTGGAACTCCGGGTCCAACACTAGATCGCCGGCCCGATACCAGGTGACGAGACGCTCGACGCTGTACTGCTCTAGGTTGGCTTCCACTGGTTCCCTCCAGACGACGTACCGCTGACTCCTATTGTCTCACGCGTTGAGATTGCTCTGACCCCAAGTCCTGACGCGGGTCACACGAGTGACGGCAATCCGACGGTCAGGCAGGTCAGCGGCAACGCGATTTCGGCAGAAGTCCAACTGCCGTGCCCCCGGCTCACAGGAAGGTTGTCCGACAAGGCTTGCGCAGTGCAGTGACCCACCAGTTGCGGCTTCCGTGTGCATCTGTCGACTGCGACGGCCACGAGGTACCAGCCCTTGTCTTGAAGGCCCCAGCCAGCTTCGTTACGCGAGATGTTGAACGAGAAGCACTCCGTCGCCTCCCGGGTTGATCCCTTGACCTCAAGGCGAATCGGCCCGTTGGACGTCGGCACGACGATGTCGTAGCCGAGGGTGTCGCTAATCAAGCTCACTCGCTGCACCGCTCGGGCAAGGTCGAAGCGACCGAGCTCCTCCAGCCGCGTGCACGCCTCCGCATGCACGAACTCCTCGGCGATGGCCCCGATTTCCAAAAGGAACGACTCGTCATATGTGCTGGCGAGTCGAAGCATTAGCTGCTCGCGTCGCAGGGGATCTGTTACTTGCGCTGATATGAAACCGGCGATTCCCGCGTGGGGAATGGGAGGACCAGCTGGTGATTCAACCCAGGCCACCACGAGTCGATCGACCAGCGCACTGATGGCGTCATCCGGATCGAGGATCCTAACGAGTTGGCGCAGTTGCTCCGTGACATGGAGAACGCCGTCTCGGCTGTCAATCAGTCTTGCGTCGGATAACAGTCGCTCGCCCTCACGAAGATCAGCTGGCGGGTACAGGGCATCCGATGCGTACAGTGCGTAGGATGCACTCACTTTCCTCGCCGAGGATCCGTCTTCGTCGATCAGGCGGCCGGCCCTGAGCGCGGCCCGCAGGGTGTGTTCGTTCGGGATCACCTGTTGCGAATCAGTCATCGTCTCGCCTGAGATGCTTGAGCAACTCGGTCAGGTCGGCCATATCTTCGATTGGCATGCCGTACTCCTCATCATCCGGCAGTGCCATCGTAACCAGGTCTTCATCGTTCAGCATCTGGCTGAGCCTTCGGGCCTTGATTGCAACGCGCTCATTCACCCTCTCGTCGATACTACCTTCCGACACAAGAAATGTGATTCGGGTCTCTGCGTCAGGCGGTAGGCCCAAACGATGGATTCGATCAAGTGACTGAAGGTACTGACCGGCGTTGAAGGTCCGATCGACATAGACCGCGTCATGGCAGACGCCATGGAGACTGACCCCCTCAGCCATGGCCGCCGGGTTGGCGAGGAGCACCATGCAGTCGCCGTCGTGCCGGAACTTGTGCATCTCGCGTTCGCGGGTCCGCACACCCTCCTGTGCGTTGTCCATGCTAGGTATGCCCCCATACACCAGCGCGGGCTTGTGAGCGGCAAGCAACCGTTCGATGGTCACGAGATTCCCGACGAAGTTCGACCACACAAGGGTCTTCCGACCTCGGGCGGCATTGTCGTGAACGAGCGAGACCAGGCGCTGCAGCTTCGGCGGCAGCTCGTACTCTGCGTAGGATTCAACGAGATCGCCGAGTCGAGAGCCCGGCGGAATCGAAAGCGAAGGGTACCTCAGCGCCGAGGTCCGATTCTCGCCCTTCGTCTTTGAGAGCAGGCCCGGATTCGATGCGGCCTCGAGCAGGTACATCGAGACCTCACCCATCTGCGCAAAAAGCAGTCGGTCGTCCTTCGACAGGTCAAAGAGGCCCGCGTACTGGTTCCTCAGAGCGTCGTATATTTCTGACTGGAGAGACCCCATCGGAAGCCGCTCCACATACAAGTCAGGATCGCGAAGCCCGAGCTCCCGCTTGGTGGTCCGAACGAACAGGGGGTCAAGAACAGTGTTCACAAGCTCCATCGCCCCGGGCGGGGGCTCTGCGTGCAATGCTGTTGGCGGCATCAAGGACCGTCCTTGACCCGGCCACAGGTAGTCAAGCAATGCAATGAAGTCCCGTGGACTCTGAGGAGCAGGAGTGCCCGTTAGTACGTCTCGCCGCACGGCGACATGCGCAAGCTGAAGGCATGCACGGCCCCATTCACCCTGATGGCCTCGCTTCATCCTGTGCGCTTCGTCAAGTACCACATGCGTTGGCGCCCGCAGTGCCCACTCGGCTAGTCGTTCGGTGTACGGCTCACGCAGCTTCTGGTAGTTCACGAGTACGACTTCCGCGTTCCAGGGAACCTCGCCCGCAAACCGGCGCACCACCGGATCTGGTGAAAAGCACTCCCGTGCTTCAGTCTCCCACGATTCGAAGGCAGAGATTGGGGCCACGACCAACAGTTGTGCGACCCGGCCTCGACATCTTTCTGCTTCGTATAGCGCGTAGCAAACCGTCGTCTTGCCAGCACCAGGTACCGAGAAGTTCGCTCCGTGCGGGAGTGTTAGGAGCTTCTCCAGGTCACGCACCTGGAAGTCGCGCAGGTCGCGCCGCAGACGCGTCTGATACTTCTGCGTTACAGGATCATCTCGACTAGAGTAGGCAGCCCCACTGTGCCCGCCATGAATCTGGCGCAGAAAGGTCGCCTCGTCCTGCGCGGTTCGCAGAAGAGTCCGGATGTTGACGTCCAGCTGGAGGCCCACACCGTATCGGCGGCAGTGATCGCTTAGCCATTGTCGACCGGTAAGGAGCCCCTGGACTGGAACCGTCAACCGAGTTGCTGCAGCGAGTCGCGATCCTAGTCGGACGGCGATGGGATACCAGAAGTCATCGGGGATCACGTCGTCTCGCCTGAAGACGACAACAGGCGGAGTGCCTTCTAAGGTGACCTCCACAGTCAGGGGCATTGATCGTCCCGCTACCCTGGCTGCTCTGAGACTAGCTCTTCGAGTTCACGGAGGTACTTCCGTACGTGCTTGAGCTGGTAAACGAACGACGCTTTGCTGGCACGCTCAAACTCCTTAGTGAAGCGCAACTCCTTGTACGCGGCGGTCGCCTTGCGGATTTCGGTGCCCGCCTTCCGCAGTGCCTCAACCGGCGCTGACAGCTCATCCTCAGCCTTGTCGTCGGCCCGGTAGTCCTTGACGGCTCCGTCGACTGCACACGTGATTGCCGCCTTTGCTGCATCGGCTTGAACTGACTCTGGGACTCCCGGCAGAGTGACCCGAGTGTCAACCGCCTCTTCCACAACATCCACGAGTGGTCGAAGGTTGTAGCCTGTAGGCTCGTCTCCGAGCGAGGACACGCCCAAGTCATCGAGCCCCGGCAGTCCTGGCTGAGTCTCCAGCTCCGCTCCTGCAACCAACTCCTCCGCTGTCTCAGCGAACATCTCCTGCTCGCCAAGTCGCGGTATCAGGTAATCTCCGACGAAGTCCTTCGAGCGGGTCACGGAACGAATCTGATGGACGCTCGAGTAGCCGCTGCGAGCGACAAGCACCCACGTTTCGAGGAGTTGTGTGCACTCGGCGCTCTTGCCGCTCGACAGCAGTTCGTTGTACCGCTGATCCAGTTCCTTCAGCTGCTGGAGCTTGTCGTCGAAGAAGGTTATGGGTAGGAGTGGGTCACACTTCTGCATCTGGCGGATCAGGTCTAGGAGTCGCCGATGCAAGGCAACTCGCTTTCTCCCCGCAGCCGGCGACGACAGGTTCCACCCCAGGGAGAACGCTATCGCCTCGTCAGGCATGCTGTATTCGCGAGCCATCTCCTCAACGAAGAGGAGTTCATTCGACAGCTTGTAGGGATCCCGCAGCGGGTCGCGAACCTGAAGTCGGAGCTCAAGCTGGGCCAGCTCGGTAGCAGTCGAATCGCCGTCGAGAACGGCGACCCGCACCCACTGCCTGCTAGGGTCCTTCAGTTCCCGGAGCGCCACCAAGCGCGTATTGCCGTTCACCATCACGCCAGATCGCGTCATCACACCGGGCTCAGTCTGCCCCTCAACCGACAGGCTCTCCTTGAGCTGGTCGAACTTGCGATGCGCGATGCGCCACAGGCTGGCAAGCACGTCTTGCGCCTCGTCGCTCGTCTTGTTCGCACGGACCTCGGTGTATCCGGGGGCTTCCAGCTCGGCTCGTATTCGGTGACTGTCGGCGTTGAGTAGCGGCACATCGAGCGGCACCTCGATCACCGGGAAGTACTTCTCGGAGCCGCGCCAAGGCAGCGGATGCGAGTGGCGTTCAGACTCCGGCTTCTGGGCACGCGCGGCCAACGCCTGCTCAACTTGCCTCTTTCGGGCCTCTTCGGTGATTCCCACGGATACCCCCAAAGCGCATACTGTGGAATGGGCAATGGTGCGACGCGCAGGCGTCCCCAACGTCCCCTGCCGCGTCCTTGATTCTCGCACATGCGGTCACAGGCGCAAACGCGAGTAACCGCAGGTCGTGTGCTATCTCTCAAAGAGGGGAGTTCGGCGGGTGCAGGATATAGACCATTCTGTCGACCAACTGGTAATCCGGATTCGTGACGCTGCCGCAGGCGGTAGCCCCGCTGACCTCAAGTCGGCCTTCTCGGACTTCCTGCGCGCAGCCGAACCATCGCTGCTCCCTCCGGAATGGGGAAACGGCCGCGATGTGATCGGCGAAGCCTATATGCAGCTTCTCACTCCTCTCCATCGCAGACCCGAAGGGCAGGTGTTCACGCCCGGTTGGGCCGCACAAGTCATGGTGCGTTGGGCCGTTCAACCTCATCACAGGCTGCTCTTGGATCCGGGTTGCGGATCGGGCGTCATCCTTCAGACCGCCGGCGCACTCGACGACGCGTCCCAACTCGAGCTGCATGGCTTCGACATCGACCCTGTCGCGCTCGAAATGACTCGCCTTAACTGCGCTCTGCGAGGCGTGAGCGTTCAGACACAACTCGCAGATTTCCTTCGCGATGATTTCAGCATCCGTCCGGACTGCGTAGTCGCCAATCCCCCGTTCACTCGGCACCACGAACTCACTCGCGAGTTCAAAGATGAAGTACATGACGGTCTGGGATCCCGGCTGAATCTGCGGCTCACTCGACAGGCATCCCTCCATGCGCTCTTCTTGGCGCGATCGATCGAGATTGCGAACGACGGCGCAAGACTCGCCTTCATCACTCCAAGTCAGTGGCTCGCCACGAAGTACGGTCAGGAGATCCGCCAATACGTGGAGGCTTCGGCCCGGATCGATGCCGTAATCGAGTTGCCGAGCAACTTCTTCCCGAACGCTCGCACCAGCGCAAGTCTCACGTTCTTCACGAAGGGTGAAAGCGCATCGCCTCCGAGGTCCATGGACTTGAGCGCGGGACTGCCTTCCGTAGACGAGGTTCTGAACTGGCTGGAATGCCCGGCCGAAACGTCGAAGAGGCCCGCGGTCCCGAGTACTCCCTCGGTCGCGTTGGGCGACTTGGCGACCGTGGGTCGGGGCTTGGCGACGGGGCACAACGCATTCTTCGTTCTGTCGGAAGCCGAACGAATGCGGCGCAGCATCCCGATGTCGGCCGTCCGCCGCTGCATCTCGTCCCCTCGCATCTACTCTGCGCCGAGACTGATCGACAGCGATTTTGACCAGATGCCGAGTTCGACACCGAGATGGCTCCTGTGTGTTGGCCCGAACCCTTCGGACGTTCCGATCATGGACTACATTAACCACGGCGAGGACATGGGCGCGGATAAGCGATACCTGACTAGCAAGAGAAACACTTGGTACGAGCTCAAGTGCCAAGATGACTACCCCATCCTCTTCAGCTATCTGAACAGGGAGCGCCCACACGTGGTCATCAATGCGGCGCACGCCGTGCCGCTCAACACTTGGCTCGTCATCCGGCCCAAGACCGGGGTCGATGCCCACAAGCTGGCCGGTGCACTCGCCTCAGATGCCGTAGCGATGTCGGCCCGGGAGCGCAGCCGTCACTACGGTCACGGACTCTGGAAGCTCGAGCCCTCGGAGCTCAAGCAGCTTCCGATCCCTTGGGACGATCCGGTTCCGACTTCCGCCTAAGCGTCAGACAAGTGTTGGACAGGAATCTGACACAAGGAAGCAGGCCAGACACGCCTGCCCTGCTAACCACGCATCCACTGGTTGCAGGGACCGGACTTGGACCTGTGACCTTCGGGTTACAGGCCTGAGCGCATCTGGGACACAGGTAATCATCTGAACGCACCATGAATAGACTGCCCGCTGAACGTCACAGTCTTACTCGTCGCGCAGGCTAGCCGTCAGTCTGAAGTCTCGGCCAGAACATGACTCACTCACGAAACTCGTCGAAGAAGGCAGGCTCTACGCGGAACGCCTTGACTGGAGCTAGTCCCAGTTCGAGCTCCTCGAGCATGTTGACCAGCTTCTCACCGTCTACAAGCTCTATCGGGGGGACTCCGTCACGAATCGCCTCTTTGCGCGCTTCTGCGGTGAAGTTTCCTGTGGTCAGGATGATGCCCTTGTCCGCTCGGCCCATCATTGCTCCGCGGAAGTCACGCACTTGGCTTGGCGTCACACTGCCCGAGTACCGCTTGCACTGGAAGAGCACCTTGAAGCTAACGAGCGGGTTCACTTCGAGTATCCCGTTGCCATCAATTCCCCCATCGCCGCTGCGACCGGTGACCTTGACATCTTGAAACCCAGATTCCCGTAGCAGTCTCTGTGAGAACGCTTCGAAGCCGGCTGGGCTGAGGCTCATCAGGGCCTCAATTACCTGGCCACGATGGTTGGGTCCGGCCGAGACCGCCGCCTCTTCTGAGGGTGCCTCGCCGTCTGCATCTTCATCACTAGCGGCCGCAGCTGAACCAGGCCCCTTGAACTGCGAGTGGACCTCACTGAACATCGAGAAGGCCTCCGCGTGTGTCAATGGGGGCAGGTTCCGCCCCTTCTCGGTAAGGGTCCAAACACCGCGACGCGACGAATCGATAATGCCAGCCTTCGCTAGGTAGAAGCGCGCCCAGTTTACCTTGTTGTCGAAGCGAACAGTCCCGCTCGAGGTCAATTCGGACATCTCATCATCTGTTGCACCCACGATCTCCGCCACGACGTCGCGCACTTCCGAGGGTCGCGCTGAGCCGCCGAGCCGTTTCAGCGCCTCGATGATTGGCGCGAAGTACTGCACGAACTTGGGGCCTTCCAGCCCGTCATACCTTGGTGCCACAGTGATCCCCCTTGTTGTGCCGCCGGCTTACTCACCCCAGCCAGCCTCAACGCTCATCCCACATTACCAGTACACTTGCCCCAGCGCCCGCGTGGCTGAGCTATCGCACGATGCCTGCGTTTGGACGAAGGCTGAACTGGAGCGAGGATGTCTCTGACTTCACGACTGCGTGGCTCGACTCCCGAGGACAAGCAGTTCCAGCTACTGCTCCGGTCTGCTCTTCCTGATAGGAGCCTCTTCTACACTGCTTCGGGGACTACGCCCTTCTCGCCCAAGCAGTACCAGATGAAGGCGGCACCTATGTCCTCTGGGCGAGGCCAGTCGAGCCTTGTGGGCACAGCGTTCGATCTGCTAGCGCGAGCGGTGATTGCGCGTATCGTGGACAGGAACAAGGCCGGCGTCACCGCTTGGCTTGTTGCCGAGCAAGGGCTTGACCTACTCCAAACCAGCGGCTTCGTTGACGGCAAGACCATCAAGCAACTATGGAAAGTGTGCATGACTGCGGTCCGCACTCTCGATCACTACGCCCATCGAAAGGCCGGCGTCGACATTGAAGATGTCATTGAGCCCTGCTGCAAGCTCGCCAGGCTCGAACGTCTTGCTCGAGGCGGCGTCGTCGCCCAACTCATGTACCTTCCGGATCTGCTCGTGGGAGTGTTGTCCGTTGAGACTCCTGAGGTGTCGCGGGATCTTGAGCGACTTATCAGTGTGTTCAGCAACGCATTCATCTGTTCAGGCGCCGTCGCGAGCGACAGCGAAGTAGTCTTCAATCCCAAGTTCCTCGCTGCCGAGATCGGGGGAGCTGACGCCGACGTGCTCATTGACGGAACGCTCTATGACTTCAAGACCAGCAGGGCGCCCGGCTATAAATGGCAAGATATTGCTCAGCTTTGGGGCTACTACCTGCTGAGCGAGACGTCTGGGGTCTATGACAAGGGGGCGTTCGCTCTCGATTCGGACTCTCTCGATTTCAATCGCAAGGTGGAGCGGCTCGGACTCTACAAAGCGCGCTTCGGCGAAATCGAGTACGTGCGGATTGACGCCATCGACCCGGGAATCAGGGCACAGGCGGTACGCGACTTCCGCGACTACCTCGCGCGGACATGATCAACATCCTATGCTCGGCAGTCCGCCCTCACTGCAGAACCTCGACCATTCGCTGGACTCACCTCGGGCGGCTGAACCTGTGATCTAGCACGTCGAGACACAAGCGCGTGTTCTGAGATACTCGTCCCACACCTTGAGGCGGTGAGCCGCAGCGTCCTTCGCGGCTCACATGCAGCGGCAATCTCGACCCACCGAACGAACGTGCTGACCGGTCTAACTCGCGCCACCTGCTCGATGCGCTTGTTGGTAGGTGGAACCACCCCGACGCACACCGGCCCTGCCTGTGGGAAGACAGCGAGGGCCAGTCAGAATGATCGGGGGTCACAGGAAGCCCGCGCGCTACGTCCACGACAGGTCACTCGCCTACGATCAAGTCCCACTCAAGCAGACGAGTTGGCAGTTCCAGAAGGTGCGCTTCCCTCTTCCTAGCGCGTTGCACATCAGCAGACTCCGGTGCGTTCTCTATCTTCTGGCGTTCTGCTCAATGTGCTTGTTGGGCGGCATTAAGTCACTCCCACGGCCTGCAGAGTCTGGAGAAACCGCGACGTCTCACGAAGCACGTCCAAGTCCTCATCAGGAATGCCATCGGGATCGAAATGCATTACGTCGTTTCGAATGCCACGGACGCGGTCAATTCGGTCGACCAGAACCGCTCTGTCGAGGCGCAGGTCGAGCTTCTCCCACTTCTCAGGATTCTGGAGGAGTCTCACGTACTCCCCAAAGGTCAGATCCTCAACACCCTGAATGTCGCGGTCAGGGCCATCAGGATCACAGGCGGCCTGAAAGTCCCCATGATCAAGCTTCTCGCCCAGAATCCTGCGGATGTGGTTCTCAATCTCACCGAGGAGCAGGAATGGTTCGGCGAGCTGTCGGAACTGAAGGCTCAGATCACTGGACGTTACGATTCCGACAATCCGCCTGTCTTTGGCCCTCACTAAGACGTAGTCATGTACAACAACCTGTCCGATGACACTGAATAGCGAAGCGGTTGACTCGACCTCGACGGCGCCATCCATGAAGCCCCTCACCGTGCCGGCAGTCGATCCGGTCGCCAGCCTGGCCCCTATACTCCTCCAGCTGATTACACCCTTGACGTCCCGCTCGTTGGTCATTACCGGCAACTGAGAGTAGTCACTGGCGAGCATCTTTGTCACGGCAGTGGATACGTCGTCGTCTGGTTTCACAGAGACTGGGACGCTGTTCGCCGCCTGGAGCTTCGACACTCGATAAGTGGGGTCAGCATACTGCTCAGCTGGTCCAGGCTCCGCTTCGCCGAGGCCTTCCCCCTCAACCTCGGGCTCCTCAGGCTCGCCAGAAGGGGCTAGTGCGAAGGTGATGGGTGAGTCGATGTAGGCGGACTCGAAATCGGGCTCTGTAACGAGTCCGGCTCGCTCGAGCGCCCACCGCAGCCGCGAGACGATCCAGTACCCTCGCCGCTTGGCGCCGATCCACGACAAGAACTCGCGCGCAGTAGGCGTCGGCGAAGGCTCGCCGTTGCGCAAGTCCGCAGCAATCTGCTTGAGCCTCTCGTCGAGCCCTGGCACCTCAGCCCCCCATCAGTCCAACGCAAAGATGTGCGGACTGTGTCTTCGCATCCTCGTATCTGCTGCCACGAGTATACGCGAGCAGTCCGCGACACCTCCACCCAAGGCCGCCAGCAACCCGCGGCACCCGCTACCTTGAGCACTGGTACGAGCGTGTTGACCGAGCACTTGTCGGCGGCGGTGGCGGCATCGAAGTCAACATATCCGTAGAGCGGGTTGACGGTGGGGCGCATCCGGCCGCGTCAGAAGAACCAGGTGCTGTTGCAGTTCACGCAATGCGCCTGCGTGTTCTGCTCTTTGCGAGAGAGCCCGGTTGCCAGCAGCGAGATACCCCCTGTGAGTACCGCAGCGGTCGCCTTGCCTCCGCTGACACCCTTCTTCTGCGTGACCGGTCTTGTGTGGACAGTCCCCTGCTGTTGGCAGTGCGGGCAGATCATGGCCGGGTTACGTCGGCCGTAACGCGACTCTGCTTGTAGTGTGGCCAGTGCCTCGCGACGCTCCCCTGCCCTCACCGCTCGTTGAGCACGTGCCTGCGCCTTTGCTGAGGCCTTCTCCTGCTTACGTTCCGCAGCCTCTGCTTCGCGCTTGGCCGCTTCCTCCCGCGCCGCCTGTGCGGTGAACCAGGCCTGCAACCCGTAGGCCCATTCACGTACGGCGTCGTCCCGCCACGCGATTTGGCCGTGAGCGTCGTACGCGAGAACCTGCTCCAGCGTGACTGGAGTCCCCCCGACAGCGAACTGCCGCGATTCCTCTGCGTAGGTCAGTTCGCGGCCATCGATGTACGTGCCAACTTGCATGCTTACCTCCCCCAACACCCCTGCGAGCAGCGGCACTACGGTTGCAGCGGTTGCGTGCCCGAGGTCAGTCTACTCGTGCAACCCGTCAGGCGCGGAACGCCTACTTGCCCACTGGCGCTGCCACGCCCGGAGGCGGAGTCCCCAATTGCTTCGTCACAGCAGTCAGAGTGGCACCGAAGACCGTCATCGAGCACAACGTGACTGCACAGAAGAGGATCCCGATGATCGCGAAGATGAGGAGGCAGCCATTGGTCTTGCGTGGAGCGCCCACCTTGACGTTGTCCACTGCAGCAATCCGCCGAAACCACTCTCGGTTCTCGGGATTAGTCCAGTTCAGCTTGCGCCCGCGATCGAGCTTGGCAACTTGCTGCACTGTGACGACCATGTCGCCAAGACCGAAGAGGCCGTTGGCCTCGTTGTAGTCGAGTTCACTACCATCACGATGCGTTGCCACCTTCACAGGCACTCCCCCGAGACCAGTCCAAAGCTGACGGTATTGCAGGTGTTGCAGGTGTTGTGTTCAACATCGTCGCGCATGAGCAGCTCGTTGCATCAAGCATGCTAGCCGATGACACGTGAGGCTGGCTGGGCAGCCCGTAGTTGTTGCTACAATCACCAAGCCGAAACGCTGATTGTGGCGTCTTGCAGGGATAGCCTTCTGCAACTGACGAGTGCAGGCTTCGTGTTTCTCGCTCTTCCCGCCGCGGCCTTCTGGCTGCAAGTGTTCCTGGGTTTGGCCATCGGAGTAGTACTCAACCTAGTTGTGGAGGTGACGCGTATGATTGTTTCGCGCGTGACGAGCCGAACGGCAAGCAATGCAGCAAGGCCTGCGTCGTCGGTTGCCAAAAGGCTATTCCTGGCCTCTGGGACAGACCCGCTGATGAGCCCGCGAAATCCGGGCGAAAGGCCAGGAAGCTGAGCGAGCCACGTTGACGCGGCCAACGACGGTCACCGGCGTCGAGGGTTCCGCCCGATGAGCTTCACGATGGCCTTGAACGGGCCGCCGGTCTTCTTGCTCCCGAGGTAGTTGCCTCCCCTGTCGTACTTGTCCCACAGCCCGGACAACGGGTTGAACTTCTGGAAGCGACCTCGCACTAGCCCGATCCGCTTGCCGCTACCAGTGTTCTTGGCCAAGACGACCTCCTTCACTCTGCGCCGAGTCCTCAGAGTCGATCGCAGTTGGTCCACGCAACGTGTTTGCGCATGAGCGGCGCTCAAACGCTTCGGGATGATTCTAACCTTGCGGTGTCCGCTCGATGCGCTTAGAACTCAACCACGGTGCCATCAAGAAGCACGAGCGAACACTGATAGCTGATAGGGCGCAAGCCACCAGCTTCCGGCGACCAAGGATGATAGAGGCGCGCCAGACCACCATGAGCTCCGATGACGTCGCCGAACCGATCGATCTGAATCTCTGAGACAACGAAGAGTGCATACCCCTCGGTTCGGGCCTCTTCGACTTCGTTTCGCGTGAGGATGATCTCGCTCCCACTGGTTATCGTACCTTTGACCTCCACGCGCAATCGCGTATCCCCGCAACTGCACAGAAGGTCGTAGCTCAGCCGCCCCGAGACGTCATCAACCGTGTCCCACTGTCGCCTGAAGAACTCGATCGCACGGGCCATAGCGTGAGCTTCAACGGCTTTTCGCTCGGTTGGGGACAGGCCGAAGCCTTGCCCCTTGCCCGTCGTGCCTCGACTCCGCAGTACTTGCTCAGCTTCGAGGGCTTCGGACGACACGCCGTCGAGTTCGCCCCCAAGTCGCCAGAACGCTCGCGGGAAGTTGTACGGCGTGACACCCACAGACGCGCAGAGTCTTGTGTAGCGCGACTCGAGCGTACGATCGGCGGCGGACTTGCCGAGTATTGAGTTGATCGCATTGGTGGTTCGCGTGCCGTGCTTGTATGGATCAGCCTCATGGCGCAGCCGTGTGCAACCCTTGTATCCGACGAACCGGCTGGGCGCGAAGGCATAGGCACCGTCGATACGACCCCCCACCAACTGCCGGCCTCGTCGAAGAATCCCGGCGTAGTACTGTCGCACCTGTGGGTCCGGACTGCGCCGATAGCTCTCGAACGTCCGTAGGTTCTCGACAATCTGGTCACGTGTCTGGACGAACTCCACCTGTCCCCCAGGGTAGGCCCGCTGAAGTAGGGTCTCTTGAACGTGTTAGGCATGAGCAGACGCGCTCACGCTCTCAGGTCAGTCTACCTTCTAGTGTTCTGCTCGATTCCTTTGTTCGACCGACGGCCGGCCCTACTCGTCCTCATTCGACGGCGCCGGGCGCTCCCGCGTCTCAAGCTTGTCAGGATGGTAGCTGGCGGTGTGGTGATCGAGATCGGACGCGGGAAGCGGCGAGCCGACCGAATCGAAGTCTCCACCGCCCGTGCCCGAGTTCTCCTGACCCTGACCCTGGCTGTCGTCGTCCGTGAACATGAGTTCTCCCTTCATCTAGTCCGTCAGTCTGCGCGAACCGAAAGACGAATCGCCATTCTACCGAGCTCCACTAGTCCAAGTGCGAAGGCGCCTACGAGGAGTCCGAGCGCCGCCGCTTCGCGCGCAGTCATGCCGGGAGCGGCGAGCGGCAACATGAAGGCTGCAAGACCAACCGTCGCGACTCTGAGCGCGTTGTCGGTATAGACCGCGGTAGCGCGAGCTAGGCTCTCGCCGAGAGTATCCGCCTCCGCCGTGTCCCGGAGGAGGGCCTCGTCAATCTGACCGGCGGTGTAGCGTCCGATGTGAGAGTGCAGCGACTTCAGCTTCACTGGGTGGACAACCTGGACTGACAACAGCGGCACGAGCGCTAGGACGAAGGCGAAAGCAAACAGGCACAGTGGAAGCCAGAGCACTGACCTGAGACGCTCCATCACTCCGGTGGCCGCAAGCACCGCCAACGGAGCGGACATCAGACCTAGGGCGACAAGTGAGCGATTGCGGAGGCCTTCGATCTGCGCCATCCGTATCTCGAATGAGCCCACAGCGTAGTCGCATGCGCGCTCGACCGAACGTGTCCGATCGTCTGCGGCAACACCACCGTTCGTGGCATCTGTCATCTGGCCCCCAAAAGGCGAAACGCATCCTGACAGATGCTAGCAGACGAATGCGACATCAGTTCGGTCAAACTGCAATTCTGCAGACAGCCTATCCCATCATCCCCACGGCTCCCAGTCTGCGGAAGCCGCCAGCGACTGCCGGCCCGCCGGCCGCTGCAACCCGCGACGCCCGCGCGGACGCAGCCGCATGGGTGCGAGCGCAGTTTCGCAGCCGGGGAAGGCGTGAGCGAAGCATCGCTTCGCGAGCGCCGCGGGCCCCCGGCGAGGACTGTCCGAGCATCGCACTCATGCGGGTGCGGCCGCGCGGGCCTTCTTCTGGGGCTAGCGAACGATCTTGCTGATCGGTATCTCGAGGATATCCTCGGCACCCGCTGCCTTGAGCGCAGGTATGAGCGTGTTGACCGAGCACTTGTCGGCGACGGTGGTGACTTCGAAGTCATCCGATCCGTAGAGCGGGTTGACGGTGGGGCGCTTCATGGCGGGGAGCGCGGCGACCACGGAGTCGAGTTTGCCGGCTGGGAGGAGCGTGCGGATTTCTTGGATCTGGCTCCACGTGTCGTTGCCAGAACGCAACTGAGCCCCCTGCTCACGCAAGGGGCTCACGGATTCACAACTGGATCGCCAACCAGTGCGGCTTAGTCGCCATCGACAGTGTCGAGGTGCTTGTCGTAGTAGTCGCTGTAGTCGTCGTAGTTGTCGTTGTAGTCAACATGGTCATCATCATTCAGTGCACGCGCAGTTGCCACGGCGCCCCCACCAAGCAAGGACACACCGTCACGTGCGCAACCAGTGCTTCGCGACTGCCTAACGTAATCATCAACAAGGGTTGACTGCACCATGAGCGCCTCCGTATCCACATCGACCCGAGCATCCGCACGTCAGCTGCTTGCCATCTCACTTCGGGAAGTAATACGCGCAACCCGGGGATTCACGCTACCGCCGTCCTTCGTGATGGCGCGCAGTTCATCGGCGAGCCAAGGCAAGAAACCGCGCAGGAAATCGCAGGTCAGGCCCCCCGGTTTGTCGGGATGGCCAGTCGATACCGCTTGCTGACTGCAGCCGCCCTTGCAGAACCGATACACGCTGCACGTCTCGAGGCACATCTTGCGACGCTCCACCGCTGACTCTAGAAGCCCCAAGAACTCAGCTGACGCGAACGCATCGTGCAACTGCTCGTAGCTACTGAAGTGATCCATCGAGTATCTCTTGGGCAGCGGCCTGCCGCAGGGGTACAGAGTGCCGTCGGGCATCACAGACAGATAGCGCCCCAAGCAGGAGTTGTGTTCGCAGAACCCGTCCCTTTGTCCAAAGAGCATGCCTACGTAGGCCGACAGTGGATTCAGCGTGATGCGGCAGTCCGGATCCCGCAGCCAATGCGTGCACAGCTCTTTCATCGCTTGCAGGTAGTCCTCGAGACACACCGGCTCCAGCCCCGACTCAAGCGAACGAGCAGACTCGAAGAACGGGTTCAACTGCAGCCCAACTCGTCTGTCATTGAAGTGTTCGTACTGGTCCCGCAGGAGGTCCAGATCATCGGCAGTCACCACGCAGATGGCGCCAACGGACTCCTGGGCTTCGCCCAGAGAGGCGATCGCCTGCTCCAGCGAGCTGGCGTGCCCGCGACGCTCCTGTTGCCGAAGCCCGTCATACGACAAGCCCACCCTATAGCCCATCTTGACCAGTTCAGCTGCGCTGTCGTTGTCGAGCAGATGGCCGTTGGTCTGGACCGCGTTTCTGAACTCGCATCCCGTCTCAGACTCGATACTCCGCTGTGCCTCGATGACTGAGCGGTAGTAGTCCAGCCCCATGAGCAGCGGCTCACCCCCGTGCCAGATCATCGAGACCTTGCTGTAGCTCCTGGATGCCAAGGTCATGAGATCAACCGCCTGGGAAATCGGGAGCGAATGTCGCGTCTCTGGCTCCTCGCTCGTATCGCAGTCGTAGCAGTACGAACACGCGAAGTTACACCGTCGGGTGACTTTGGCGATGATGGTTATCCGGTCGCGCTGGAAGCTTCCCATGTGGCTAGCGAGGTACCTTCCGCAGAGTCGATCAGAACCCAGTCATCCTAGCGGAGCAAGGTCATCTCGTCATTGCGCTGGCTGAGCGCTGCGAACCGCCCTGCTTGCCCATGTGGGCTACTTTCATGGCTACAAGGGCTATCGATACAGCGGGCAACCCTCTAGACGCATACCGTATTCAGACTTCGCTGAGCTACGAGCAGTCATCGACTTCGATACTCAGCTGAAGGCGCTGTTCTACCCAGCACTGATGCGACTTGAAATGACAATGAAGAACCTCGCACTTGTCGAGATCCTCGGTGCGGCCGAATCAAGCAGCCTACGTGACGTCTATTTCCGGCTGATGCCTGGAACGAAGAACAAGAAGCGAAGCGGGAAGCTTGAGGTAATCCACTCAAGTAATGGCGCGCTGCTGAAGGCCTACAAACGCAATAACTCAATCGCACGCCACTACTACAACTCACCTCACGAAGCGGTTCCCGTTTGGGGCCTGATGGAGATCATCACGTTGGGGCATTTCGCCACATTCTTGGAACAGATCGATGACGCAGTGTTGGGCGAGGTGGCACACAGCTGGGGCATCCATAGGAACCTCGGAAACTTGGTGCCGCATCTGGTCTTCGCTGTTACGGACTTGCGGAACGCGGTGGCTCACAACGGCATCGTGTTTGACACGAGGTTCTCGACGGGGAGGATTCGCAAGCCGGTGAAGGATCTGCTGATCCGCGAGATCGGGTTCGCCCGACCGACCCGCCTCGAATTCGACACCATCACTGACTACGTTGTCCTTGTGGTGTATCTGTCCTGCGGACTCGGGTTCCCGAAGCGCGAAATCGCGGGAATCGCCAAGCAGTACGCCTCGCTGACAGATGAGCTCCATGGACGCGTACCCGTGAGAGTGTTCGACATGATTGTGCATACCGACAATCGGGCCAAGGTGACTCAGCTGGAGCGTTGGATCCGAGGTCAGTAGACCCTCTGGGCCCAGTGGACAGCCTGGGCCCCAGGTGGGTATAGTCTACTTAGAATTGCGGTGCACCCCCGCGGGGGCCACCTGAAACGGCCGGAGGCTTCCGGCCGTTTTGTTGTCTTCGGACTTGTAAGTTGGTGCTGACTCGGTATCTGCAGTCCTTGTTAGCTGAGTGTCGCCCCCGCAAGCCCCCCTCGCAACCCGCGACGCACGCGTGGACGCAGCCGCATGGGTGCGAGCGCAGTTCCGCAGCCGGGGAAGGCGTGAGCGAAGCACCGCTTCGCGAGCGCC